>JAWBOF010000089.1:0-6099 GCA_038826685.1 Bathyarchaeia archaeon | reverse complement strand
CGGCTGTATTGAAGGTGGTAATTACTTCAGCGATTACATAGGCAAGGATTATTACAGAGGCGTAAACCAAACAGACCCGGGTTCGGATGGATTCGGAGACGCCCCTTATGATCTGACAAAATGGATACACCCAACGGTGTATAGTACAGTGGAGGACGTAATACAGTGGGCAAGATACCCCCTTATGAAGCCCTACCCTTGGGACCTACACGACGTAGGAATAACTAGAGCCACTACGCCAAAAACTATAATCGCAAACGGCACCTCTCTACCAATCACTGTAACGATGTTTAACTATGGCGCCTTCACCGAAAACTTCAACCTGACTATACACGCCAACACAACCCTCCTCGTCACATACACAAACATAACCCTAGCGAGCAAAGACTTCACCACCATCACCTTCAACTGGAACACAACAGGCTGGACTTGTGGCAATTACACCATAACTGTAAAAATAACCTCTGCCCCGGACGAGACCGACACAATCGACAACACCCGAACCTACACAGTCACAATCACAATTCCAGGCGACTATAACGGCGACGGCGCAGTCAATTACACCGACACAGAAGTAATAAGACAAGCATGGCAGTCCAGAGAAGACCAACCATATTACAACCCGAACGCAGACTTTGACATGGACGGCATAATAAACATCAAAGACGTCACCATAATCTGCATAAACTGGCAAAAACACGCCTAACCACAAATTCCCCACTTATATATTACGTGCCTACTAGAATGTGCTAGGCCTTGTTGCTACGCGGGCTCACACGTCCAACATTGTGCTATGCAGAAATGATATTAGACTAGGGAGGCGTGTGTGCTCTAACGAAGAGAACTGCAAATACTCAACCTCAAACCTTAACCATCCCAAAACCATCATAAACCCGCCACAGCCACATTCACCCCAACTTAATCAAACTCATCCCCATGCGACAACACATCTATACACAACGACACATCACACACAAATAAACCAAAAGATACATTTAAAAGACAAGCACTCAAAACACTATACCAAATACACACGGAGAAACAAACCCTTGACAACCAAAAAAGGCATATCCACCATAAGCTACCGCCTACAAAAAGCCTACAGAAAAATAACAACCTACAAACCCTCCACATACACAATCGGGCTAATCGCCGTAGCAATCGCAATCTTCCTACTCGGCGGAGGCATCTACGACCTATTAGAACAAGGCACGGTCCCCGTTGCCGCCTTCACAGAAATCGGAGGCCAAGGCAGATTACTATTCTTCTACCCGTACCCCAGCCTCAACGACCAATTCATCGCCGAAAGCGCATTCATAATGATTCTCTACGCATTGGGCACCGCAGGATTACTATTCGCCTACCAAAGCACAAAATACGCCTACAAACCACGCCAAGCATACATCACACTAATCGCAGGGCTAGTGTTCCTAATTCTATCATTCATGTTCTTAGAAATAATCTTCAACACCCGAATCGGCTAAGACTAAACAACCTGAAGCTTCCCATCCTTCATCAACAAAACCTCATCAACCATCACCGTAGGCGCCAAGAGAATGCCGTCCATGTGAATATTACTCTTGCTATGCCCGCCCGGATAAGAACTGTTGTCACCTAACGCAACGTGAACTGTGCCCAAAACCTTCTCATCCTCCAACACCGCCCCACTCAAACGTGCCTTCTCGTTTGTCCCAACACCAAGTTCACCCACATTAAACGCATTCTCATCGCCCTGACGCAACAAATTCTCTAACCGTTTAGCATCCGCACCCTCAAACTTTACCGCTCGCCCGTGCTTGATGGTTACCCGCACCGGCTGCGAAACCAATTTCCCCATACTGTCAATAACCAAAACGCCATCCGTCGTGCCCTCAACCGGCGCCAAACAAGCCTCGCCCGCAGGCAAATTCCCCCACGTGTTCGGGGGTCCATGATAAATTCCAGTGTCTCTTAGGCATAATCGTCCCTCAATCGACATTGTTAAATCCGTTCCCGAAGGCGATGTGATTTTGACGGTTTTACCTTTATCCAGAATGTCCGACACGATGTTTGTCAACCGTTCGACTTCACGATAATCCGCAGTCAACCCGCCCACACTCATCATCTCCTCCGTGATGCCAGGCATACTGGCAATTCGCGCGCCACTCTTCGACGCTTCTCTTCGGGCATCTGTATGAGAAAACGAAGTGTTAGTAGGAATCAAAACCACATCAGCAGCCTTCATAGCCTCAGCAACAGGTTTAGGCGGCTCTAAACCACTCCTCCTCAAAGGTCTCATCACACTAACCACAGTCGTCGCGCCCACAGCGGAAGACGCATAGGCAAAAGCCTCAGCAAGTTTAACTTTACCCGTATCTGTCATTACCAGAACGGTTTCTTCAGGTTTAACGTTCATACAAACCTCAACCGCGATCCGCGCGCCTTTCATTAAAGGAAGACTTCGAAACATTTTATCACCAAGGCTCCTTCTTAACACCAACAACATATGCTAACAAGTTGGTTAAAAGGTGTATGGGTGGCGTAATAACAAGCACTATAAAAGCAACCAACAACGTCGGCGGAGAAACAAACAAAGAAAAAACAAGCGCACCAACAACAAAATCCAACTGATCTGCCACTGGGAAAGATGCCCCCGGCGCAAACCCAAGTCTACGCTTGAAAAAAGCCTCTGCCAAATCACCAAGCAACGCACCTAAAGAAATAGCAAACCCAAGCAACACGTTATATCCAATCAGCAAACTCAGCCCAAACCCCACGAGCGTCCCGACGACCAAGCCAGAAACAAGTCCTCTCCAAGTTTTGTGCGCTCCGAAAATAGGTTTGCCATCCCTGAAAAGTCTGTCACCATCAATGGGCAAACCACCACCGAAAATAACAGGCACCGCGTTGGCGCAGTAAGCTGGGAAAATGAACACCAAAGCGTCTAAAATAGGATTTTCAAACATGTTTATTCAACCTAAGTATTTGTAATCTAGGATTCCTTCTTGTCCGATCCTTAAAAAGCAACTTTGCGGTGGTAACTTTCGCGGATGCTTTTCCAAAACTGCCCTAACCACACTGATTTGCGAGGTGAGCCTTAAGCTAATTACAACATCCGACCAAAAATCCAAAACCCTCCGCGCCGGGGGTTCAACCCTCATCTCGTCGATCATGAACACACTTCTAACTTGACTCGTAATCAACGCCGGCACCTTACGACCTTTTATAATCTGTGCCAAATAAGCCATCTGCCTACTCAACTCTCGATTAAGCTTGAAGGCTTTCTTTTTTTCTCCACCAAGTTCTGAACTATAAAGAGCCGTGACAGTGTCAACCACAATTAACCCGACCTTTTCTGTTACATATTCGTCGAGCTTGTCAAAAATAGCGCCTTGCTCCCTAAACGTTGCCGGCCTTGCCAAAATTATGCACGATGCAATCTTTTCCACATCTTCTGAAGCAATTTGCGCCAGCCGCTTTGGAGAGAACGTGCCTTCGGTGTCTATGTATATAGTTTTGTAGCCTATCCTAGCGCAATTCACGGCGCATTGTATGGCTAGGGTTGTTTTTCCGCTTTCAGCCTCGCCAAAGACAAGGTGCATGTTTTCGGCTAAAAGCCCGCCGTTAAGCAGTTCATCCAACCCGCCCGCGCCTGTTGAAATCGTTGGACGCAATCTTTTTCACATCAAAGCAAATATAAGTCTCAAAATTAATAACTTTGGCTCATATCAACGTATAAGGAACTGATGATGAGAGCAAAAATCGCGCTAGCTACAGTTTCAGGTAAGGCTTACTATTTTCTCGTGAACGAGCTTAAACGGAAAAACTTGCCCTTCCTTAGCCTTAAACCTACCGACACTGTTCCCTTTGACATAAAAGTTGTTATAACAACAGAAAAAGAACGCCATCAAATCGCGCATCCTAACATACTCGTCTACAGAGAAAACGAAAATCCGATGGAAATTATTGCAGAAGCAGCAAGGATAGCGCAAGGAAAAGAAGGCTACGAGAAAATAGTTATAGGCGTCGACCCGGGCAAAACTTTCGGGATTGCAGTGCTGGGCGATGGCAAAGTCGTAGAAACCGCGAATGGTACGAATGTGGAAGAAACCGTTGCAATTATAGAGAATGTTATAAAACGGCTCCCAGCTAAAATTTTCACCGTGCGAATAGGAGACGGCGCGCCGTCTTACGCTGAGAACTTGGTGCGGTTATTGGATGAGAACGTGCCGGAAAAAGTGACGATTGAGATGGTTAGCGAAGCAGGGACAACGCGTTTAAGTACCGAATCTACTCATAGAAAGCAAGCAAGAGACGTCATTTCAGCCATAAAAATTGCAGGAAGATTCGGCCACTCAATTAAGAGGAGAGAAGAACATGAATAAGACAGTTGACGCAGGCAAAACGCTTCTTATTGATGGACCTGCATCCATAAATTTCACCTCTGGATACGCAGAAATTCTCGGTGCGCCCGTTAAAGCACCTGCGAGAATAGTTGTTCGTGATGCGAAACGTGTGCCCATTGAAGTGAAGAAAAAAGCCGAGTTTAACGTCATGCTGGGCGAAGGCGCCGGCACGGAAGAAGTTGAAGGCAGCACGATTCCTCAATCATGGAAATCCGCCGTGGAAAAAGTGCTGGCCACCGAGAAAAAACCTTTAATTGTTATGGTTATTGGTAAGGTTGATTCTGGCAAATCTGGGTTCTGCACGTTTCTCGCAAACATGGCTTTAAGGAGAAAATTGAAGGTCGCAATAGTCGACGGTGATTTAGGGCAATCTGACGTTGGGCCGCCGTGTTCAATCGGTTTTGGTCGTATCGCAAAGCCAATAAAAGATCTTTTCGACGTGAGTGCTGAAGACATTTATTTTACGGGAGTAACCACGCCGAGCGGAGTGATGGACAAGGTAATAGAGGGTTTAATGCGGATGAAAAATGAAGCCCAGGAACAGACCGACGCGGATTTTTTGATCGTTAACACTGATGGTTGGGTTGAAGATGAAGAAGCCGTTGCGTATAAACTGCGCTTAATAGAGCAAATCGACCCAAACATCGTTGTCGGCATACAACAACAAGACGAACTTGTCCCAATTCTTAATAACATAAGAATTGAAAAAATATCCATCGAAACCCCCGCCGTTGTGAAGCAGCGAGATAGAGAAAAACGGAAGATTCTCCGAGAACTCGGCTACAAAAAATATCTGAAAGATGCAAAAGTGTTGGCTTTCCCCTTAAACTGGATCCGCATCCAAGGTGTACCACTCGGTGGAGGAGCACCCCCGAGAAAACAACAGATGGCTAAGATTCAGGAATTGCTCGGTTTAGCGCCGCTGCACTGCGAAGAAACTGCAAATGCTATTTTGTTGGTTTTAGGCTCCATGCAGTGGATACATAGGGATAGGATAAAGGCTATTGAAGAAAATTTCGGGAAGAAAGTGCAGGTGATGCGTGAGGGCGATGAGGAAGGATTGCTAGTGTCGCTGCACGATGCTAACGAACGTTTCTTGGGAATAGGCATCCTTCACGGAATAGATTACAAAAGAAAAACAATGAAAGTGTTCACGCCCGTAAAGGGCAAAGTCGCCGCCATCAATGTAGGACAAATAAAACTTGACAAAAGCTGCAAAGAATTAGGCATCAACCCCATCACAACCACCATCTAAATCCGCGCATCGAAAAAACATCCTTAATTCTCGTGAAATAAGCCCGTTTTCGTTTGGAAGTGTTTTCATATCTCTTCTAATCCACAGAGGCAGAAATTTTTGGCAATAAGATGTTGCATAGCGGTGATCCAAGAAAACCAGTGCGCCTCGGTCTTCGAGTGTGCGAATGGGTCTGCCCGCGGCTTGGGCGGCTTTTTTCAACGCGGGTAACACGTAACCATATTCGCGTCCTAGTTTTGGAAATCGTTTCTCATAATAATCGATTTGCGCTTTCACTTTTGGCGTTGGCTCTGCGTAAGGCACGCCGATGATGGCTACCGAGTTCATTTGGTCGCCTGGATAATCGGTACCTTCTGAAGCCCTTCCGCCTTGTACACCCAATAAAACGGCGCCGCCTTTTTTTGCGTAAGATTTGAAGCGGTTAATGAGGAGTTCGTTTTCTTTTGATTTCATGCCTCT
>JAWBOF010000088.1:0-6180 GCA_038826685.1 Bathyarchaeia archaeon | reverse complement strand
AGCAAGCCAAACCTCTTGACACCACCATTCCTCAGTGTAACCAGACGGCATTAAGGGCTTGTTGTTGTAAAGAAAATCTCCATAACTAACAAGCATGTCCCCCAAAAAAAGAACCTTCACCATCTTGTTTCTTATTCCCTCAAAATTCTCCAACGAAACCCGGGTCACGGTGCCGTCTTCAAGACAAACAATCGGCGGTTCAATCGAGTCGACAGGAAGGACGACACCGCCTTTGCCGGGCAACTCTATACGCAACTGCGTCCCTGCAGCAATAAACTGATCAAGCACTAGCATAGTGGCCGGATGCACTCCAACGGCTGCAAGACCAGTGTTTCTTGCGCGACCATAACGTAGCCGAAAACCTCCAGCCCGTGAAGGAAATGAGAAGATGGGTCTTCCGGCGATGACGTCGTCCATAAAGCCGCTGACTTTTTTTTCTTCCTTGTTCTTCTCGCCCGCGCCTACGGTGCCGATTGTTTTTAGCCAAGCCCAACCTTCTAAACCTAACTTTTCTACAATGGTTGAAACTTTAGCCGCACGCCCAACAACTCCATCATTCACTACCCTAAGAGCACCGCCTCGAACACGGTTGGTCTCAATGCGGGGTAGGTTGCGAAAAGAAGAAACCTCTATTTGATCAGTTTCTGTCCCCGTAACCTCAATCGGAAGCGACTCAAGAGCCAAATGCAGTTGCGCGTCTGAAACGTGGTACTGAAATCGCAACACAGAACGCTCATAAAGCCGAACTTCTTCAATGAAACGGCTAATTTCTTCCTCGGTAGGCTTGTAGCGATCCAATCGCAAAAGCTTTCTCACAAAATCTCCAACTACAAGAGACAACGCTTGATCAGTACCGCCGGCTGAACGGATCGGACCGGCAAAATAAATAGCAAGATAGCTTGTGTGATCAAAGTTTTGTTTTATTGCAACCTTAGCTACGCCTTGTAAAGGCGCAGCGGTAATCCCTTCAGTTAGGATCGCCAAAGCAGTACGTACAGCTTGATCCGCCGCCTTTTGAGGTTCCATATGCCCGTATTTGCCATACACTATTTCCTCGGCTATTTTGAACGCCAATTCTTCACGTGGTAATTTCTGGCTTAATTCACGTATGCTCTGTGCCACTCCGGGTGGTCCGACCAAGCCTTCCACTAGTGCTGCTAAATCCTTTGCAATTTCGGTTTCAGGTTTGAGACACGGATCTAGCCCTTTTTCTCTAGCTTTTTCTGCGATTTGGTAGAGCGTTGAGAGTTGGTTTTCGATGGATTGGACGTATTGGCTGTATCTTGTGGTCATGCCGTTTGTGGACAAAATGAAAATCGCCACAGATACATCTACACGCTTGGTATTTTGGTTTTTCTTACACGAAAAATTAAAAGTATGTGCGATTAGCGTTGATGAATTCTACATAAAACTATCGTAGACCACTTGGCTCTGGATTGCCCCGTTGTTTTGTTAAAGGCTTCTTTTGCAAGGTTTTCGCGTTTCTCAACGCAGTTTTTGCATTGCACATGCCTCAGATCTGAAGGCCCATCGCATTGTCCACAGTTCAGAAGTAAGGCTTCGCCCAAGCCGCGAATTGTCAACCAAGCGTATTCATGTTCATCGTATAACGGGTTAAAATCTGGCCAAATCTCGTAAAGATCGTTCTTGCCCAGCGCCTTCTTTAGAGCGTCAAAATAATGTTCAAAACTTGTCAATTAAGTCAAGTCACCTTTGATTTTTTGGCGTTTTTCACGGTTTCAATCAATTCTTGAATTTTATTAGTTGAATTGTTCTGTTCAATCGCCGTGCCCGTGACAACCAGTTCTGCACCCGCATTCACAACTGTCCTTACTTGCTCACCCGTTCGAATGCCACCGCCTACGATTAAAGGGATGCTTAATTGGCTTTTGACCATACGAATCATTTCTGGCGGAACTGGTTTGCTTGCGCCAGACCCGCCTTCTAAATAAATGAATCGCATGCCCAAATATTGTGCTGCAAGTGCGTGGGCTACGGCGAGTTCTGGTTTATCATAAGGAATCGTTGCTGCTCTGCCCACGATGCCTGCTGCTCCGCCTTCGCCCACAATTATATATCCGAGGGGGATTGCTTCAAGACCGTACTTTTTAACCATTGGAGCGCCGAGAATTTGTGCGCCGATTAAGAAGTATGGGTCCAAACTGTTGATTAAACTCATAAACCATATAGCATCGGCGTATTTGCTGATGCCTGTGACGTTGTTTGGAAACAATATGACAGGGAGTTTGGTTGTTTTTTTGATGGCCTTTATTACCTTGTCGAGATGCGTTGTTGACATCGAGGTAGAACCGCCGATCATAATCGCGGCCGTATCGAGTTTTTCTACAGTTAAAGCGGTTTGCGTAGCAGAGGCTGTTGTTACTTTTTCTGGGTCAATAAGGGTTAAATGTGCCGCTCCGTCTCGGCGAATTCGGTCTAAAAGATATTTCTCAACCTTACCGATCATGCCTCTTCTTCCTATTATTGCGTTGATGGAGGTTGTGAGGAAGATGGATAAGACTGTGAGGAAGGCCGCCGAGCGCCATAGTACTTGTCAATAAATTTGCAATACACGTCTATGTCTTTAAACGCTGGGTTGACGGAAACTTCGTCGGTTAACCCGCAATTTCCACATTTTATACCGCCTATTTGTGTTTCAGGAGTGATGGTTATGCGAATGGCTTCTTTACCACATTTTGGGCAAAGAAAGATTTTTGGTAATCTTTTTTTGGGAACGTGAACTACTTTTCGTCTTCTTCTACCCATGCGTAAGCCTCAAATCAATATCATGACTATACATCTTGACTTAAAAATCTGTCCCAAAATATCATCGAAAAAACTCGCAAAACAAAAGAAGTAGGGATGTAAATAGGTTATGAGGAGCGTAAAAAGATGCAATTAACACCACGTGTTCTTCAAATAGACCCGGAGGAAATTCAACGAAAAATTACTAGATTTATCAGAGATTACGTGACAAAAACGAGAGCCAAAGGTGTAGTTTTAGGCATAAGCGGCGGCATAGACAGTTGCACGAACGCTGCGTTAACTGCGCTAGCAATCGGCGGTAACAAAACACTCGGGTTAATAATGCCGGAAAAAGAAACCCTAAATTTCACCGACATTAAACATGCACGGCAAGTTGCGAGGCAATTTGGGATTAAAACCATAACCATCAACATAACAAACATACTCAACTCTTTTTACAAACACATACCTAATTTTGACCAATTGAATCAAAGAGCAAAAGGAAACATAAAAGCAAGAACGCGGATGATTCTGCTCTATTATTACGCAAACAGCAACAACCTCATAGTAAGCGCAAGCTCAGATAAAAGTGAAACAATGATAGGGTACTACACCAAATTTGGCGACATAGCCGCCGACATCGCTCCTCAGCAAGATCTCTACAAAACCCAAGTTCGCCAACTTGCCAAACACCTAGGGATTCCTGCGCCCATCATACAAAAACCATCAACGCCCGCGCTTTGGCCGAATCAAACAGCAGAAAAGGAAATAGGTATGCAATACGAAAAACTCGATTTAATACTCTACGGATTAGAAAACTTCATGGAAACACCCCAAATAGCAGAACAACTCACTATTCCGATAAAAACTGTTGAATCAATCAAAAAACGCTGGTTAAATGCTGAACACAAAAGACGCATGCCACTTTCGCCCAAGCTTGCCTTCAGAACTGTCGGTAAAGATTTTCGGCTACCATACGATACGGAGGAGTAATCAAATGGTAAAACAAATCAAAATAGCATTGGCTCAGATAAGTTGTAAAGTAGGCGACAAAGCGTACAATATTCGTAAAATGGCGACGTACATTGCTAAGGCTAAAAAACAAAAGGCAAATCTCGTAATCTTTCCCGAACTTTCGCTGACTGGCTACACGACAAGAGACAGAACATACGAACTCGCCGAAACAATCACAGACCCATCAACGCAAAAAATTGAAGCGCTAGCCAAACAAAACAACATTCACATAATATACGGCATGATAGAAAAAAACCCAGAAGCCAAGGCGGTCTTGCATAACACGGCAGTTCTTACAACCCCAAAGGGCACCCTCGGCCGATATAGGAAAATGTATTTGCCAACGCATAGTGTTTTTGAAGAAAAACGCTACTTTAGGCAGGGATACGAAAGCCCTGTGTTCGCCACTTCCATAGGCAAAATTGGTTTGATAATTTGTTACGATATTTTCTTCCCAGAAACTGTGCGATTGCTTAGGCTGAAAGGAGCGGAACTTATAGTGTGCATTTCGGCTTCGCCTTCTGTACGTCGCGGCTTCTTCGAGACGCTTACGGTCGCCAGGGCAATGGAGAACACAGTATATTTAGCATACGTAAACCTTGTAGGCATAGAAGACGGCCTTCAGTTCTGGGGCGGTAGCCGCCTAATCGCGCCTAGCGGAAAAATAGTAACTCAAGCAAAATATGATGAAGAAGACCTTGTATTTGGCACGATAGATTACACGGATCTTGCCCGAGCGGAGACGTTTGTTCCAACGTTGCGGGATCTTCGTCCCGAGTTATTTACGGAGTTACAAACTTTAACGGAAAAGTTGTGACATCACATGATCACGTGATATAAAAAATGTCTTGAAATCACACTATCTGAGTTTTTTCACTGCCTTCTCAATACGGTCCATGGCTTCTTCAATCTTCTCATAAGAAGTAGCATAAGATAAACGCAAATAACCCTCACCGTTAGTTCCAAAGGCAGAGCCGGCGACGGTTATTACTCTTGCCTCTTTAGCCAGAAAATCTGCAACATTGACGCTTTGCATGTTCAATTCCTTAACGTTCGCAAAAACGTAGAATGCGCCCTTGGGCAAGACGCAACTGAACCCCTCAATTTCATTAACCCGTTTATACATAAGCCTCCGCCGTCTATCGAACTCAGTGACCATTGTCTTGACAAGTTCTTGCGGTCCTTCCAATGCGGCTACAGCGGCGTATTGCGCCGCGCTATCGACGCACGCCACCGTGTACTGATGGATCTTCAACATTTGCCTAATAAGCTCCTTCGGCCCTAACGCATAGCCGACACGAAAACCAGTCATTGCATAAGTCTTTGAAAAAGAATTAACAACGATAGTTCTATCCTTCATTCCTGGGAAACTCGCCAAGCAAAAATGTTTAGCATCGTCATAAACTATTTTTTCATACACTTCATCGGATATCACAATTATATCACGCTCAACCAAAAACTTTGTTAATTTGTGCAAATCCTCGTAAGAAAACACTGCGCCAGTAGGATTATTCGGTGAGTTAATGATAATCGCGCGTGTCTTATCCGTGATGTGTGACATCACAGTGTCTAGATCTATTTTGTATCCATCACGTTCGCGTAAGGGTGTACCAACTGGAGTGCCGCCGGCAATTACAACGTCAGGGGCATAACACACAAAGCCCGGATCAAACAACAATACTTCGTCGCCTGGGTTGATTATTGTCATTAGTGATAGGAAAACGGCTTGTGTTGCGCCAATTGTCACCAATACTTCCTCATTCGAATCATATTCCAGCCCATACTCGCGTCTTGCCTTTTTAGCAATTGCATCTCTCAATCGCTGGATTCCTGCAGAGGGAGTGTAGTGAGTCTTCCCCCGGTCCAACGCTTCTTTCGCCGCGTCTATCACATGCAACGGAGGCGAAAAGTCAGGTTCCCCGATCCCTAAGCTAATAGCATCGGGAATTTGTTGCACGATGGAAAACATCCTTCGAACTCCGGAGGACTGGATTTTTTCTAGTCTTCGCGCGATCAGAGATTTTTTTACCACGGGGCACGCCTCAGCAAATGTTGCTCCCGGCGGGATAAAAACATTTACGTTTGTCAACATAACTTCACTCGTATACGTCGGCTTTATGTCATCACAAGAAAACTTTTATCCTTAACAGGTATACAAAACTGTATCCAAAAACACGATCCTCTCGGTGAACTGTTTGGCACTCAAAGAAAACGCACAAAAATGGCTCCAAAACGCATTAAACGACGCAATCACGAAAATATTATTAAAAAACAGCAATTTAACGAAAATACAGCTTGAGACACTTTTAATCGACGTTTTAGCTGAAAATTATGTCGATAAACCATTAAATTATGATGAGAAGGGGAGATTGCGCTTAAACAAGGCATCCGTAAGCCGCGGTTCATTCAACAGGACGTTAA
>JAWBOF010000087.1:0-6191 GCA_038826685.1 Bathyarchaeia archaeon | reverse complement strand
TGGTGAAAACATGGCCACACAGGCTACATCGGTAATGGTCTTTTAGTTTCACTTGCCTCTCTCTCCTCTGGCATGAATGTCTTTGGTTGCCAAGCTTTTTAAGGTTTCAGAATGATGGAGTTTTGAAGGAGGTCTTTGCATGCATGATTATGTGAAGGGCGCGTTTGAGGCTTTGAGTTGGATTCGTTTGTTACTTCTGGATTTGAAGGACACCCCTGACGCTATGGAGAAGACTCTGAAGGAAGTTGACGGTGCGTTGGAAGACATAAAAAGCGGCGTAGCCGGAGACTTTCGTTGGCGCTTGAAGAATCACTGAGTCATTCCAGAAAGTCCAGTTCTCGCAGCCTTTTTCTTATGGCGTCGACCACGAAGTCGGGCCTGTTTTTGTAGCCGTGTTTTCCGCTTTCGATGACGTTATCGATTGCCTTGGCCAAGTTCAGCGGAATTGAGATGGTCGTATAGTTTCTTTCTTTTGAGTCGCGGGACATTTCATCACCTTTAATTAAGTGTAATGAAAAAACTTATAAACTCTGCGTCTAACACATTACCCGTAATTAAATCTAATTAGAGGTGATGAAAAAATGACCAAAACAGAGTACACCACAGTAAGCATCCCGAAAGATTTGGCTCAACAAATCGAGGACACCATAAAAACCACAGGCAAATACAAGAACAGAAGCGACTTCGCCATAGACGTCATCCGGCGTCATCTTGAAAAAATCAGCCGACAAAGGAAAAAGGCAGGATGCATGCTATGAGTGATCCGACTGCCAGGCGCGGAGACATCATCAGCGCTCTACTCAATGAAATGCGAAAGTCAAAACGAGGCTGGCGCAAGGAAGAAGTCAAAACCTTCCTGTTCGAGCGTTACCGTTTCGGCGTCCGAGAAGAGACTCTTGAGGCCATCTTCATGCAGTTGAAAGACCGTCTGAAAATCAGAGCCAAGCCCATCAAAAAAGACTCTTCGATCCTGCTCTGGTATCCAGTCGACGAAGCCCAGGAGACTCAGCCAGAATGATTCTCTGTCTCTCTCTTTCTTTGTCTTTGTCTCTACCAACTTCTCTCTCTTTCTTTCAGTCTTCTTCCTCTCCTGCTCACTGTCTCACTGACAACCCAAGGGAAAACACCATCGCTACACAGAGTCATTCGCCACAGTCAGCAGCAGCCAGAGTGTCAGGATCTCGCGGGTCTCCGGCGCCGTCCAGTATGGCATTGTCCATGGAAAGCCTTCAAAACCCACAGTTGCAGAAAACCATCAAACAAGCATGACTAAAACAGGCGAAGCAGGGAGGGATGGAAAAATTGGGGTTTGAAGACAAGTATGGAAAACGACGACAAATCACCTTCCGCCTCGGGCCAGCAGCACAGGATCGTCTACAGCAAGTCGCCGAGTTGTTCCACATGAAACCCGCCGAGTACGCCAAAGCCGTGCTCTATCAGAACCTGGGAGTTTTCAACGAGCCACTCGACCAGAGACGACGCAACTGGAGACAAAAGGCTGAAGAATAATTGCCACGATGTCCAGAGTGCGGGTCAGCCAAGACTTGGAAGGACGGACTCCGCCATACCGCCCACGGCGACGTACAACGATACCTCTGCCGCGCCTGTGGACTCCGCTTTTCGCATGAACCCTCTAAGAGCAGTTTCTTGGCTCTACGAAAAAATCAAGGAAGGCACCTGCATCGACTCTCTACTAACGGGCTTGTACCTCTAAGAAAAAATCTTCGCTGGCTTTCAAATAGTTCAACTGCCATACCAACCAATGGCCAAATATGCGCTTTCCAGCCAAAAGGGGCGAAAAATTTGGCAGAAAAAGAATCCCGACCAGAAGCAGCCCTGCGGGAGGGCACAACCACAGCGCCAAATCCAGAGACACTCAAAGGCAAAATAGTTGAATTCGCCTTCTGGATGCAAAAGGAAGGCTACAAAGATTCAACCATAAGACCAAGAATAAACTACTTGAAAACACTCATCAAACGCGGCGCCAACATCTTGGACCCGGAATCCGTAAAGAAAATCATCAGCGAACAGAAAACATGGGGCGACGGAATCAAAGCCAATTATGTCGACGCCTACAGTTGCTTCCTTCAGAAAGAAGGAAGAACATGGAATCCACCAAAATACAAAAGACCACGAAGTATACCATTCATTCCAACAGAAACCGAGTTGGACAAACTGATCGCTGGTTGCGGAAGAAAGATGAGCATATTTCTACAATGCCTCAAAGAAACAGGCGCTGATCCAGGCGAAATCACACCTGTAGAATGGAGTGACATCAACAAAGAAGCCAGGACTATCGTAATCAACCACCCAGTCAAAGGCCACAGATCCAGAATCATCACGGTTTCCGCGGACTTGATTAACAGACTCGAAACACTGCCAAAAACGGACGTCAGAATCTTCAATTTCAAATATTTCTATCAAACTTTCTATTATAGAAGAAAGACGCTCGCAACCAAACTAAGCAACTCACGAATCCTGAAAATAAAGTTCACCACCTTTAGACATTGGAAGGGCACAATGGAGTACCACCGCACTAAAGACATTCTTTACGTTCAAAGACTTCTAGGTCACGTATCAATCCAAAGCACCTTAATCTACATTGACTATGAAACCGCCCTTTTCAAATCAATAAACGATGAATTCCACGTAAAAGTCGCCACCAACGTCGAGGAAGCCTGCAAACTAATCGAAAGCGGCTTTGAATATGTCACTGGCGAGTACAACGATGGCGGTAAAATTTTCCGAAAACGCAAATGACCAAATTTTGTATGGTTCAAAGAAATCTATAGGGGTTTAAACAAACCATACATAATCCTTATTTAACTACTGAACTTTTTACGCTAAAACGTGAGGTATGCAACATGAAGACCGTGGAAGTTGCCATGATAGGCGTGTGCGCGGCTCTTTATGCGGTAATCGGACGGTTGACAGATTTAGGCATAGTAGCACCAGCCGTGGGCGTGGTGGCTTTTTGGCCAGCCGCTGTTATTCCCGCAATCTTCGCCGTTCTCTATGGACCATGGACAGGAGGCACAGGCGCGGCTATTGGCATTTTTATTAGAGACATGCTTTTTCACGGAAACGCACTTTTAAGCCTCTCCGCTGGGGTTACTTCAAATTTTGTAGGCTTCTTCTTAATCGGCTATTTGGCTAGGAAAGAGGTTCATTGGAAAAGAGTTAACATCAGTTCTTCTTGGGTTCTTGTCATCGTGTTTGCCAGTTTATTGCTTTTTTCATGGCCCATCTTCAACGCTGGTTTATTTAATGGACCGTGGTTTTCTGAGAGCAGTTTTGCTATGTACAACGGTGTGTTGAATAGTCTTTGTTTTGTGCTCTACCTTTTTGTGGTGGTTTGGGCAACCTTACGCCTTAGAACAACAGGAGGCGCCAACCTTTTCCTCGGTGGACTTACAGCCTTGGTGATAATCGGGTTAAGCGTTTCTGTTCCGCTTTTGTTTTTGCCACCTGGTACGGGTGTGACCGGGTTAACGCCTTTTTACAGTATGCTCTTGTTTGGAGGCGTAAGTGCGGGAAGCATTCTCATAATCGCTGCGATTTCTCACTTATGGCCAGAATGGAAAAAATACGGCATCGCCTGCGTAGTAGGCTTGGGCGTCGGCAGTGCCATAATCGGTTTTGTGCTGTGGTTTTATAGCCAATATCTTCCGTTGCCCGGCGGCTTTATGTTCGCACCGACCTATTTCATATTGCTGTGGATTGTTTGGACCTTCGCCACGGAGATTCCGTTCTTAATAATCATAGGCCCACCCATCATCAAAGCAGTTTATCGAGCGTATCCTTCTTTAAAGCCCAGCAGCACTAAGGAGAGCAATTAGCGCGTGGAAAGAAAGGCGCGCGCATTTTTTCCCTCGGGCATTTCGAGTTTTTTTGAAATCTGCGACCAAACCGCAGAAGGCAAGCCCATAGCAGATTTGGAACGAGTTGGCGCTCGAGGAGGAGGATTCGCTTTTGAAAAAGGAGTCAAAACCGAAGTCAACGTAAAAGAAGCCGAAGAAAACAGAATTCAAGTTTACATAAACAAAAAAC
Organism: Bathyarchaeia archaeon; assembly: GCA_038826685.1. Taxonomy (GTDB): domain Archaea; phylum Thermoproteota; class Bathyarchaeia; order Bathyarchaeales; family SOJC01; genus JABFQO01. The sequence goes on along the minus strand of JAWBOF010000087.1, from coordinate 2,141 downwards.
CATCACCAGAAGCCACCACCACACAAGCGGTAGTTGAGGCTTTGCTACAAAAATGCGACCAAACATTCGAAGTCATCGTTAAACATCAAGTTGAAATCCCCGTCGGCGCTGGTTTCGGGTCCAGTGCTGCAGGGGCGCTAGGTGCAACGTTTGCTTTGTGCAGGGCGTTGAGGCTGAATCTCACCGTCAATCAGCTTGGCCGCATTGCCCACGTCGCGGAAATAAAATGTCGCACGGGCTTAGGCACTGTAAGCCCGCTGCTAATAGGAGGATGCGTTATCTCGGTTGAACCTGGTGCTCCGGGTATAGCGGTTATTGACAGGATTCAGGTTGACTCTGATTATCGAATCGTCGCTGGAGTTTTTCGTCCGTGGCCCACAAAGAAAGTTCTCGCTTCCCCAGAGGTTAAAAAGAAGGTCAACAAGTGTGGCCGCGACGCCGTAGATAAAATCCTCTCGAACCCGTCACTTGAAAACTTTATGAAAACCAGCCAAGAATTCGCGGTCGAATCTGGTTTTGCTACGCAAAAAGTTTTAAAACTTATGAAACTTGCGGAAAAAGCAGGCGCGGTCGGTGCGGCACAGAACATGGTTGGCGAAGCGGTTCACGCTGTTGTTGAGGAGGACAAAGTCGACAGGGTAGTTCAAGTTTTTAAGAAAGTTCTACCAAAAGAGAGCATTCTCTGCGGAAAAATCGACTTTCAAGGTCTGCGGCTGTTGAAATGAAACGCTCAACGAAGAAATTGAAGATCGTCGCTGTAGGTGGAACCTTCGACGAATTCCACAAGGGACATCGAGAATTGTTACTCAAAGCGTTCGAAGTGGGCGAACACGTCCAAATAGGGGTTAGCACAGATGACTTGGTGCAAAAGATGAATAAGCCCCACTTGGTTGCAACTTACGATGTTAGAGTTGAGGAGTTAAAGAGTTTCCTTCGCAAAAACGGCGTACTCGAACGTGCGGAAATTGTGCCACTTTACAGTTCTTACGGCATTACATTAACCAGCAAAGAGCTAGAGGGAATTGTGGTTAGCCGCGAAACTGAAAATGTAGCCAAAGAAATTAACGAGAAAAGAAAGGCAAATGGGCTCCGTCCACTCGAAGTTTTCGTTATAGAGATGGTTCCAGCCGAAAACAGCACTCCGATTTCCACAACAAGAATTCGTCGTTTAGAAATAGACCGCGAAGGACATTTGTTAAAACATTCACGTCCCTAGTTTGGCACAATAGAAGAACACAAAAGGTTAATCGAAGCACTATAAGAAGAACTCGAATCGCCACAAAAACTAGAACAATCTCGAATACAACGTGAACAATTTTTTTGAAAAAAATAAAAATGGGTATTTGAGCGGCTATTTGCCCATTACTTTTCTCGAGGCAATCTCGATGTCTTCGGCTTTGATGGTTTTTCGTCCAGCATGCATAGCATACTCTAAGGCTTCTTTCGCTATCTTAACCCCAACTTCTTGCAACGCTTTTGCGAGTTCCTTTGCCGCCGATTCGCTAACCCTATCAGCACCTGCGAGTTTACAGATGCGGTGCATCGGCGCAACCGCCAATTCAAGCTTAGCCATAACAAACCCTCATATTTGCTTCTTTTTGTATTTCAGTCACTATTTAACCTTATCGAAACATTTACTAACAAAAACACGCTCCATTCCCAACCCAAAAAACCCATTAAAACAGCGTTCCCCAACAATCAAAAGCCACATCCAAACAAGAATAAAAATTTCAAAAACGTTTGAAGCATATTTGGCATCTAATAGAAAGGTCTAGTCTATCGCGGTGTGAATTCTCACAGAAACCCAAAGCCCGCTCATCATACTGCTATGCAGAAACAATACTAGACCTAGGGAGAACGTGTGTTCCCACACAAAACTCCACGATCTAACTTACAGCACATACAAAGACAAAAAGATGGGTGATTATTGGAAGAAGGTTTTAACCGTCTCGTAAAGCGCTGGGGTTACTACTTTTCTTTCCGCCACGACTTCCTTTAACTTCACTGGGACAATCTCCGTCCCTCGCAACACGGGTATCCAGCCCCACTTCTGCTGTTTCACGAGTTCAACCGCTTCTAAGCCGAGCCGCGTGGCTAAAAACCTATCATATGCGCTGGGAGTGCCTCCGCGTTGCAGATGC
>JAWBOF010000086.1:0-6215 GCA_038826685.1 Bathyarchaeia archaeon | reverse complement strand
CAGTCGAAGAATTCGATTTTGCCAAACACGAAAACCTCGGAAAATTTGCCAGATACGAAATCTCCAAAGTTCGCGCCGTCCAACAGATGCCGCCACACGTACCGCTGATGAAACGCCTAGAAATCGCCGACCACGAACCCGGCAGCGACCCAGGTAATTTCCGTTGGTACCCCAAGGGACGTTTAATCAAGTCCTTGCTTGAGCAATACGTGACTGAAGAGGTTGTTAAGTACGGCGCGATGGAAGTTGAAACACCAGTGATGTATGATTTTCAGCATCCGAGCCTCGCAGATTATTTGAACCGTTTTCCAGCGCGGCAATACCTGCTCAAATCTGAGGACAAGGAATTGTTCCTGCGTTTTGCTGCTTGTTTTGGGCAGTTTCTTATCATGCATGACACACAGTTTTCTTATCGCCAGCTTCCGTTAAGAGTCTACGAGCTAACAAGGTACAGTTTCAGAAGAGAAAAAAGCGGCGAACTAGCTGGGTTCAGACGTTTAAGAGCGTTCACGATGCCTGATTGCCATGCTTTTTGTGCCGACGTGAAACAAGCTAAAAAAGAGTTTGTGACGCGTTTCAAATTATCCATGAAGGTGCTGGAAGGAATCGGCATTGGAAAAGATGACTATGAACTGGGACTGCGGTTTACGAAGGATTTCTACCAGAAAAACAAGACATTCCTTACTTCACTGGTCAAGGTGCTCAAGAAACCCGTGCTTGTCGAAATGTGGACAGAACGCTTTTTCTATTACGTCCTAAAATGGGAATTCAACTTCGTTGACAACCAAAATAAAGCCTCAGCCCTCTCAACCGATCAGCTGGACGTTGAAAACGCCAAAAGATACGACATCACCTACGTGGACGCAAAAGGCAAAAAACGCAACCCCCTCATACTGCACTGTTCCCCAAGCGGTGCCATCGAAAGAGTTGTCTACGCATTGTTGGAAAAAGCATACATGGACCAGCAAAAAGGGAAAGCACCGATGCTGCCCCTGTGGCTCGCGCCGGTTCAGGTTAGAGTAGTGCCTCTCTCAGACAAATTCCAGAAAGATGCAGAAAAAATTGCTCAAGAAATCGAAAAAAACAACATTCGCGTTGACGTTGACGACCGCGTATTAACGATGCAGAAAAAAGTCCGCGAAGCCGAGACCGAATGGATAAACTACATAATCGTCGTTGGACAGAAAGAAATCGATTCGGGAATCCTGCCTGTTAGAGACAGAAAAATGGGAAAAATTCGACCCATGAAATTAGAAGCACTGGTGAAGGAGATAAAAGAGGAAACCCAAGGCAAACCATTCAAACCCTTACCCTTGCCAAAACTGCTCTCTAACCGACCACAATTTTATGGATAACTTAATTCAAAACGACACCCCCAAAAACTATATCAAACAAGAGCAGTAATCTACCTATTCTAAGAGGAAGGAGAATAAACACCTTGGAGAAGCAAGAACTCCAAATTTACATCGACGGCAAATTCTACCCCAAATCAGAAGCAAAAATATCAGTCTACGATCACGGCCTTCTTTACGGCGACGGCGTGTTTGAAGGAATCCGCGCGTATAACGGAATAGTATTCAAACTGGAAGAGCACATCGACCGCCTCTACAAGTCAGCCCACGCGATTATGCTAAACATAGGCATCCCAAAAAAAGACATGATACAAGCAGTCATAAACACGCTCAAGAAAAACAAGCTCCGAGACAGCTACATACGCTTAGTAGTAACCAGAGGCGTCGGCGACCTCGGACTAAACCCCAACAAATGCAAAAAACCCACCATAATCATCATCACCGACACGATCAAACTCCATAGCGGCAACGACGCAAAGGAAAAAGGCATAACAGCCATGATAACGTGGGTGCGCCGAGACGCCATAGACGCAACCAGCCACGAAGTCAAATCACTAAATTACCTAAACAGCATACTAGCCAAAATAGAAGCCAACAACGCGGGCGTGGAAGAAGCCATAAGCTTAGGAAGAACGGGCTACGTGTGCGAAGGAGTCGCCGAAAACATATTCGTCGTAAGAGACAACATAATCTTTACACCCCCAAGCTCAACAGGCGCGTTGCCTGGCATAACAGCCCAAGTGATAATTCGTATTGCTAAAAAATTGGGCTACACAGTAGTGGAAAGAAACATTTCGCCCACCGAACTCTTCACGGCCGACGAAGTCTTCTTCACAGGCACGGCTGCGGAAGTCATTCCAGTACGTGAGATAAACAAAAGAACAATAGGCAACGGAAAACCAGGCCCAATTACGAAACGCTTGATGGAAGAATTCCAGAAAGTGGTGCACGACCCAAAAGAGGGCGTACCAATCAAATAACTAATTCACTTTTTATTTTTTCATAAACCCTTCTAGCATGTCAAAGGCTTTTTGCATGATTTCCAAGGGTGCACAGAACACCGCCCTTACGTGTCCAGAGCCGTATTTTTCGCCGAACCCGGAGCCGGGTACGAAGAGAACGCCCGTGTTGTTTAGAACGTCAAGGACAAATTCCATGTCATTCTTCCACCGAGAGCCAACCTGTTCAATCTTCGGAAACACGTAGAACGCGCCTTCTGGTTTGGTACAACTTATGCCGCTGATTTCGTTTAGACGCTTCCACGAAAAATCACGTCTTTTTCGCAACTCATCGACCATTCGTTTAATGTGATCTTGTGGCCCCTTTAATGCCACAGCGCCGGCTTTTTGAACTGGCGTGCAAGCGGACAGTCGTATACGGGTTTCCTTTTCAACGCATTCTTTAAGTTCCTTCAGCCTCCCGGCTATATCATGGAAATACAAGTAGCCTAGCCGCCAGCCAGTCATCAAATACGCTTTGGAAAAACCGTTCAACCCGACAACAGGCAAGTCTTTGGCTATGTGAGAGGTGCTTACGAATTTTTTCTCGTATACAATCCTATCGTAGATTTCGTCAGAAAGCACCAGAAGGTTATGCTCGCCGGCGATGTCGAGTATCTGTTTCACAGTTTTCTCTTCGTAAAGCGCGCCCGAAGGATTGTTGGGGTTAATGATAACGATAGCACGGGTTGATTTAGAGATCTTCGCTCGGATGTCGTCGATGTCGGGCTGCCAGCCTTCATTTTCTATGGTTCGATAGGCAACGGGTGTTCCTTCAAAAAACTGGACGTAAGACATGTACGGCGGGTAAGTTGGACCTGGAATCAAGACTTCGTCGCCTTTTTCTATCATTGCAGCCATGAGAAGGTGGATTCCCTCGGAAACCCCAGCAGTGACGACGACGTCTTCTGGTGTAATGTCTACGCCGTTTACTTTCTTTTCTTTTTCACAGATTGCTTCTTTTAGGTCTCGCTCGCCTTCCGACGCCGCATACCAGTTCGCACCTGAATTCACCGCGTCAAACAAGGCTTGCTTAATGTGCTTAGGCGTATCAAAATCGTACTTCACCGGGTCGCCGATGTTGAGGTAGAGGATTTTTCGTCCCTGTTTTTCGAGGTTTTTTGCAAACCCGATTATGTCACGGATAGCGTATTCGATTGACTTGGCTCTTTTTGAAACTTTAAACGTTTTCATATTTATTTTTCTCCATTTTTATATTATGAGTTTTTCTGGTTCTACGTTGCGTTTTTTTATGCCCAAGTCGCTAACTTTAAACTCCTTCTCTCCATACAACAGCGCAGTTTCTTCCCCAGCGTAAATTGCGGCTGCTATTCTACCCACAGCGTCGGCTTTCATGTTTCCGCTTCCGCTGCAACTGCCGACTACGATCACGTCGTCTTCTTCAAAAATGACTGGTTGTCCGTCTAAAGTGTTCAAAGCATACTGCCCTGCCCAAGCGCCGTGGGGTTGCGTGCCGACGAATTGGGGGAAGTATTTTGTGGCAACTTGATAGATTCCGTATTTGTAGAAGTTTTCTTCAGGCTGTGGGTCATCCTCAAGTTTAAAGGCACGTGGGAAGTGGTCGCCGTAACTGAACCAGAAGGCTTCTTCTTCAAGAGCGGGTTTAATGTAAACGCGTGGTTTGGGAAGTATGGTAAAAGGCATACAGTTTTCTTTGGTGAAGCCTTTGGTATAAAGCAACTGTTTTAACGGTTCGGTATTCGCCCTCACCGAGAACAATTGACGTTTTATTGGTTTTGAAGGTGTATCGATGCCGACTTGATCAAGAAGAACCGATGCCCACGTTCCTGCCGCGACTATGGTTTTTTTGGCTTTTATTATGCCCTTGTTAGTTTTCACTCCGGCAGCGTGAGGGCTTTGCCAGAAATATGGTTCGCCGGGAATCCCGAGGCTGTTTTCGGGTTCTACAATGATGCCTTCTACGCGCGTGTTATATTGTGTCTGGCCACCCATCCGTTTGAATTCTGTCTCATAAAATTTCACGAGTTCATCTATATCTATTGAACCCGCTTTGGGCACAAGAACCCCAGTGTTCGCGTCTGCTAAGCCCATCATCTGCGCTTCTTCGTCGCTTGTGACGTGAGTGTTCATTTTGAGTTTTTCTGCAAGTTCTTTTTCCTCAAAAATCTTGTATTCCAACCCGCGTTCTCTCATGGATTTTAGCACAGGTTCAGCGGTTTTGTAGTCCTCCTCCGAGAACAGCCACAGATAACCAGTCCACTTCAGTTTCAAATCGACCTTCAGTGTCTCGTGAACGTGACGATAAAACTCTACCGAAGTGTCCACCAGCGTCAAGTTAGTGCGGGAATAGAAAAAGCAACGAAACATCGCCGCACTCTTCGCTGTGTTTCCTTGTCCCGCGGCGCTCAATTTGTCCACAACTAAAATTTTGTCTTGCGGTTTCATTCGTTTAATGTGATACGCGGTTGCAAGCCCGAAAATGCCTGCGCCAACTATCACGGCGTCGTATTCACTCATAGCCCATCCCGACTGAGAAGTATGTGTTCTTAGAAAAAGACGGTTATATACATAACTGTTCAGCCGCCAATGCTTATGTGTTGAGCCATCTTAGTTCAGCCAAACACCAACCACTACAAAACTACACGATCAGAACCCACGTAAACATTCATACGATTCCCCCTCACAAAACCTAACAAGCAGATGCCTAAACGTTCCGCAACCTCTATTCCAGAATCCAAAGCAGCAGCCTGCGAAGCCACCAAAGAGATCCGCATTCTCCCCGCCTTCAAAACAATATCTCCACTCAAACGCCCACTCACCGCCAAAAAAAGCGCCCTAAAATCGACACCGGCTAAAACACCTGCACCGATTACTTTGTCAACAGCGTTGTGTCGCCCAACGTCTTCCGCAAACGCGACTAGTTTTCCATCCCAAGTGTTCAAAGAAGCAACATGCACCCCGCCGGTTTTTCTGAAAACCGTCGATAAATCGCCCAGACGTCTTACACATTCCAAAATCATCTCGGCTTTTACCACGGTGCGATTTTCGATTTTCACGGGTTTAATGCGGTCGATGAGTTTCGACAATGGCCAATTCTCAGCAGATCCACACGCGGTAACTATCAGCCGCGCGAAGGGCTGTGCTAGACTAATGCGTTTTTCAACATCTACACCACCCTCCAATCGAATCATGCATCTTCCGTCATTCTCCAAACTTACTTCTTTTATGTCATCCAAGGAATGCAAAACACCCTCTGAAAAAAGATGCCCAATGGCCATTTCCTTTAACATGTTTGGAGAACATAGTATCGTGACGTAATGAGTTTCGTTGAGAAAAACGTGCAGTGGGGCTTCCTTGGCTATGTAGTCTTTTTTTCGTGTAGCCGCTTTTTCAGTCATGTTTACTCGTACAATTTCAACTTCACGTATTCCTTCATGTTCCATCTTAACTCTTCGCCTCGGACAAAACGTATCTCACAATCTCTTCGGCTACGTTCACTTTCGTCACAGATTGCAGCCCCCTCCAGCCCGGTTGACTGTTTAATTCCACGATAATTGGGCCTTTTTTGCTTTCCAGAATATCAACACCCGCTACTTTGCATCCAATTACTTCGGCAGCCTTTACCGCCAAATCAGCAAAATCATCATCTAAATCTAACGAAACTGGCTTGGCACCGAGACTGACGTTGGTCTTCCATGTATCAGCAACCCGTCGCATAGCCGCAACGACACGTTTACCAACCACAAAAGCACGAATATCAGAGAACCCGTGTTGAACAAACTCTTGAACATACAGCACATGATGATAAAACCCAAGAGCACGAAAAACCCGCGTAGCAATCTCAGGGTCAGAAACGCGTGTAGAACCAATACCCCTCGAGCCA
>JAWBOF010000085.1:0-6252 GCA_038826685.1 Bathyarchaeia archaeon | reverse complement strand
CGCGTGCGACCATCACGAAATTCCAGCAAAGGCTCCATCAACGGGCATAGTCTGTTAAGAAAGTTCTGCATTGCACCCGGCAGCGGAATGTATACAGGGGTGGCCAACACGAGAATATCGGCTTCGCGCAATTTTGGATAAAGCATCTGCATGTCGTCTTTAATAATGCACTCGCCTGGTCGTTTCCACCAACAGTCAAAATCCGCTAAACAATCTTTAATCTTGAGGCGAGTAACATAGAACAGCTCAACCGAAGCACCGGTTTCTTTCATACCATCAAGAAAAGCACCCAGAAGTATGGCTGTGTAGCCCTTCTCCATCTTTGGGCTCCCATTAATCGCCACTACCTTAGTCATGCAGATGCGCCGAGTATTTCGTTGAGTATGTTCGCTATTTAGCATTTTCGGGTTCTTACTTAACGTGCGACTGCAGGTACTGCGTTATTTTTTGCTGGTACAAGGCGTTCTTTATGAGTTCACTCTTGTTTATCCACTGCTGTATCGGTATGTGAAATTGGCTCTGTATTCGCCTTAGGACTTCCTCTAGCGTCTTGTATTTCAGTGGCTGTTGCCTCATTGCGTTCCTTACATTTTCTCTTACTTGCCACACTCCAACTGGCATGATATAGCCTGGTCTGGCTTCACGTAGCACTATTACTCTGGCTTGTCGCCTTTCCTTCATCAGCAACTCACAAACAGCCAACCTAGCCGCATAATAACACCCGCCAATCTCAGCATACGTCGTTCGTCCATCATAACCCTCCCAATCCCCGAACAACACTATGCTCTTTCCATCTGGGTTCCACACCGTGCCAGGATACCACGCCTCAATCGCTTCATAACTCCAACTGTCAGGCAGCATAAGCACTTCGAACTGGTTCTCTAGGTAAGTCGACTCATAAACACGGAACTCGTTAATCTCTGGAAAAGTCTTAATCTTCTCCATCAAATCTTTCGACAAAATGCTATCAACAGCCGTAATACTCCACCGGGTGGGCACCAAACGTCTATTTGCCTTAAGCCCAAACGCCCCCGCACTGAAAGCCCGCTGAATCTTCGTCACCAAAACCCCTTTAGTAAACAATTCACGCACAGCATCAGCCGCCCGCAAATCCGTATCATAGTAAGCCTTCTCAACTTGATGATCCCACCTGGCGTTGCCAACACGTAAATCACGTATCGGCGCGCTTGGACCAAACGGCTGCACATCATCGTCTAAAACCAGAAAACCCCGAGGCTTACGAGTCAAACCCAACTCCACATCAGTAGGCTCAACAGCTAACGCCAACTCACGCGTCAAGTCCATAATCTTACCAGCCTCCTCAAACCGCCTTACATGCACGCGATACTTCCCCCTCACCAGCATGCTCCTGAAACCCACGATTTCATCAATCGCCTTTCCAAACCACAACTCGGGCAGATCATAAAAACTCGTATCCTCATGCACCGGCGGCACCATCGGACCCGCATAAACATACGGATAGCCTATCCTGCCCACAAACACGCTAGGCGGCGATGCGCCATTCACCTCTTCGCTCAGTAACGGCGCAGTACGGAAAAACTGGTTCACCCGCACCACAACAGGACAACGCGACTTGCCGCACAACATGCGGCTACCCTTACAAACCACACACAATGCACCCTTAGACGCTCGCGTCCGCAAAACATCGCTACCACTTAAATCTGCCTTAACCGCGCTATTGTCGAGGAGGTCAAATATCCAAAGATTATCCTTACCCGCAACGAAACCCTTCTTAACCGCCCGAACCACTACGCCCAGCCCTCACAAGATACTTGCAAAAACACGCTTAAAAACAAAAGCGTAATCAACCTCTCATACTGAAGAAGGGGAAGAGAAGCAAGCGTACAAAAACAGACACGGTAAAAGTTACATAAGGCACTGAATCATTTTTGGACAAGTCAAACATTCATCGGGTATAGGTTTACCCTTCGGGCGGCTCTTCAAATATCCAAACTCATGCAAACACATGCCCTGCTTATCGTCAGAAACCTCCGGCGTCTTCTCCAAGTGCTTCAAAGGCTTAACATCCTCCTGAACATCCTCAACATCAACCTCAACTGGGAATCTTGGCTTCTCCGACTTTGGCAACTTGGGCTTAGGGTCCTCTAAATCCACTCGACTCATACAAAACGGACAAGCAAAATAAGTCTCAACAGGATCACTACACAAAACCGTTAACCTCAAGGGGCGATCAAAACTCTTGCCACAATCAACATTAGGGCAAACTCGCCCACTGCCGTGCTTTAAACGCTCCAACCCAACCAAACTCCTACCCATACAGTACACACGACAAACATGTCTACACTATTTCTAATATCGTATTATTTAATAAACATTTCGTATTCAACAACTATATCGAATTTTCACATTTTGTTCCATGAAAGATTTAATTAAGGAGTATGTTTTGTCTGTTTATAGAGAGCACGAGTGACCAAGGATGCAAAAGGAATCGTTGGAGAACGTTGTGCTTTCGTCTACGTTGAATCCTGTTTTGAGGGCGCTTATCGCAAGGTTTGATGTTGACTGTGGCTTGGATGGAAGCTTGCTTTTGAATTCTTTGAAGGATTTTCTGGGCGGGAGTGTTGACTTGTGCGATAATTGCGCGAGGCTGAGCCGGAACATAGCCAAACCCTTCTATAATCTTGGCATGAGGGCCTTTCGCGTAAAGAAGGATTTTCTGCAGCGGCAATTTCTAAGCGCGGAATACAGCGAGGCGTGGTTGAAGGGTTTTGGGCTTATGATGAAGGGCATAAGAAAGTACGGGGTGCGTGTTCCTTTTACGCCCGCGGGTCCTTTTGAGATCGTGTGGAATTTCACTTATACGTGTAATCTGAGGTGTAAGCATTGTTATGAAGACGCTGGCAAAAAACGTCCAGAGCTTTCCACCGAACAAGCGTTAGAAGTAATAGATATTCTTTCGAGAACTGCAGGCGTAGGGCTTCCGGCGCTTTCGTTTTCGGGCGGGGAACCGTTGATGCGAAAGGATTTCTTTGAAGTGGCGGCTTACGCGAAAAAGAAGATTCCGTACCTAAGCATCGCTACTAACGGTACTTTGCTGTCGAAGGATAATGTGGAGAGGTTGAAGGATGTGGGTGTTGATTATGTTGAAGTGAGTTTGGATGGAGCAACTGCAAAAGTTCATGAAGAGTTTCGTCGAGTGCCGGGTTGCTTTGAAAAAACGATGCAGGGGATCCGTAATTCTTTGGATGCTGGTTTGGATACATGCATCGCTACAACTGTGCAGCGTTTGAATCTTGATGAATTGGAAAAGGTGGTTTCCATTGCTGAAGAGTTAGGGGTAAGGTTTATGCATTTTAATTACATTCCCACGGGGAGAGCGAAATCTTTTGTTGAGTTGGATTTGACGCCGAAGGAGCGGCTTCGGGTTTTAGAGTTTCTTGGTAGGAAGATTTTTAATTTGTATTTGAAGGCTAAGGAGGAGGAGCAAAGATTTGGTAAATCTAGCGTGGCGGTTGATAGGTTTTTTAGTACGTGTCCTCAGTATGCGAGTGTGGTTAAAAAGATTGTTAAAGAGCGTGGTGAACGTTATGCTGTTTCTGCCCATTACGCTGCTATGCGTGGGGTTGAGAACGTTGCGAATTTTCTTGGTGGTTGTGGTGGCGGTAGGCTTTACATGTGTTTGGAGCCGAATGGTGACATGAAGCCTTGCGTGTTTTTTGCTACGGGTAAAAATACGGTTTTGGGTAACATTTTGAAGGATAATTTTGAAAGGGTGTGGGATACACATCCGTTTTTGTGGAAGATGCGTTCTCGCGAAAGGCTTGAAACTTATAATGTGGATGGGCAGATTGTTGGTTGTGGAAACTGCGAGGATAAGTATATTTGTGGCGGTTGTAGAGCACGGGCTTTCAGTTACTTTAACGGCGATGTAAACGCGCCAGATATAGGTTGCATCGATAATGAAGTGATTTGGGAGAAGATTGTGAAATCTGTTACTTAATGTAAAACGTTTTTTCTGTGTGCCGCGTTTCTAGGTCCTCTTCCATATATGATCCAATTAGGCTCCAAATATGCCCCAAATATGATGAGAGAACTATTGGTCTACTTTTGGGTTTATTCTAGGATTATTCGGGCGTCTACGGTTTTGGCGCCTTTTTCGTAGACCATTATGGGGTTTAGGTCGAGTTCTTTGATTTCTGGGTGGTCCATTACGAGTTTGGATGTGGCTAACAAGATTTTGATTATGGCTTTTATGTCTGCGGGTGGTTGACCTCGGTAGCCCTGCAGGAGCGGGTAAGCTTTGACTTCGGTTATCATTTCTTTTGCTTCTTGTTCGGTTATAGGGGCGATTTTGAATGTGACGTCTTTCAGAATTTCTACGAAGATTCCGCCTAATCCGAACATTAGAGTTTGGCCAAATTGTGGGTCTTTCAACGCGCCCACGATGACTTCTGTTGAGGAGGGCGCCATCTCTTGCACCACGACGCCTACGATTCGGGCTTTTGGGTTGTGTTTTTTTACGTTTTGCAGGATTGTTTTGTAGGCTTTTCTAGCCTCTTGCGGCGTATCAATACCCACGATGACGCCGCCCACGTCAAATTTGTGAACAACATCGGGCGAAACAATCTTCATCACAACTGGAAAACCTATTTTCTCGGCAAACTTTACTGCATCGTCTTCGTTCTTGGCGATTGTGAATTTTGTAACTGGGATACCGTATTCCATGCAGACGGTTTTCGCTTCGGTTTCGAGCAGGTTTTTTCTTTGTTCTTTACGTGCTTGGGCGAAGATTTCTGATATAACGGTCATAACCATTTTCACCGTATTAGCCTTTGAATAATACTTTCTTGTTTCTATCTTTTTCGCAAGTTTCGTGCTAAGAAATTATGGAAATTGCCAATACTCGTAATCCCATTTGTAGACGCCGCCATCTTTTAATAACCAAGCATCGCAACCTACTGGTCCTACAACCCAGTCATTCTGGTTTTCGTTCCAATAATACCATATCCACGAATAGCCCCAACTGTATGTGACGGGATCTATGTAATTCGCTTTGTCATTTATAGAGTCTATTAGTATGTGACCTGGCTCCATCAAAGCATAATAAGAGTAATCGATAGCCGCGATTTCTTGTGTCAATCTGAACAATGTGTAGCCGGCATAAACTTTTGTGTTATTATGCCATTCTAGAGTTCCGTTTCCATAGTCAATGCCGATGTTAACCGTTAAAGTTGCGGTTTCGCTTATTGCCGAACCGAGGTTTCTTAGCGCGGATAGACTGAAAAGTGCATAGTATTCGTTTAACAAGTCTTTAAACTCTTGATTGGTTACGTTGGCTTTTCCTTGAAGGGTATTATAATTATCTAAGAGTCTGTTGTAAGTTTCGTTCAGGTCTTCTTGAGTAAGGAGGCTTGTATAGTTTTTTGCAAAGTTTTTGACCAGATTTCCTAGAAGAGGCAACAGCGAGGCGTAGTTAGTGCTTGTGAATAAAGAGTAGTTGCCGTATAATGCTGAATAGTCACTTAGCAGAAGGTCATATTTGTTTACTGCGTCGTTGTAGTTCGTTGCTAACTGATTTAACGCCTTTTGTGTTTCATTAAATTGTTCCGCTTGGTTTGCATATTGTAGGTAATAATAGCCCGCAAACGCAGACGCCAAGCCCGCCCATACAACAATTCCCAACATTAGGAACACAAGGGTTCTTTTCTCCACCATAACAATTCACCAACTTTCAGACTATTCAATGCATTCGTTACTGGAAGAAACAAAATCCCAAAAACAGCACTATTAGAAAGGACATGAACTATAGAAAAAAACGAGCCATAGGCTATAGCTACAAACAAAGCTGACGTTGGATCCATTCCAGCCAGCATAAGCTGAATTCCAAACCCAAAATTTGTTATTAAATCATAAACCAAAGCGATAAAAGCGCCCAACACCGCTGTTTCCAAACAGAACCTTGCTGAAAACTTCATATTCTGCGAAAATTTTCGGTATAAACCTCCACTAATACCTGCGACGGCCATGCCCATCATCTGAAAAGGCAGATTCAAACCCGCAAACCCCCAAGGCGACAAAAAACCATTAACAAACATTATAAAACCACCAAAGAAAACGCCCACAACCATTCCTTGCGTTAAACCGACTATAAAAGCAAAGAATGAACAGACTGGCTTTAGTTGCTGATACGTTAATTAATGTAAGCAACGAAATTCTGAGACCGGGAACCTATCCGCATGGAGAGGTTAGGCCCACTCAAGGAAGATATTG
>JAWBOF010000084.1:0-6296 GCA_038826685.1 Bathyarchaeia archaeon | reverse complement strand
TTCATCCAAGAGCCGGAACTTTCTAACCGATACGCCTCTTTTCTCACCGACGAATCCCGGCTTAAGGGTTTTGCGGAACGCCTTGCCGCGCCAGAATCCGAGGAAGAAATTGCTGCTGTCCTTTCAGCCGCAGCCGAAGCTTCCATGCCGGTCACGATTTCAGGCTCGCGCACAGGTATCACCGGCGGCGCGGCACCGCTCGGTGGCTGTGTGTTAAGTTGCTCGGCTATGAAAAAATTCCTCGGGTTACGCCGCTGCGAAAATCGCTTCCTTCTCCGCTGCCAACCTGGGGTAACACTGGCGGAACTGAACACTGCGGTTTCGACAAAATCGTTTCCTGCCTCCGAAGAATGGACCGGCCCATCAGTCGACGCTCTCGCCGAATTGGCAAAAAAGAACCTAGAAACATCAGGTTTCAGCGACCGGGTAACCATAATTCATGGAGACGGGTCTTTGGGGTACACGGAAAAGGCGCCTTTTGACCGCATTTTGGCCACAGCAGCCGCGCCCGAGATTCCTCCTCCTTTGATTGAACAGTTGCGAGTGGGCGGGGTTCTGGTTTTGCCTGTTGGCGACGTACATTTATTCCAAGTGTTGATGCGGATCAGGAAAATTAGCGATGGGCGCCTTGTGAAAGAAAATCTGGGCGACGTGGCTTTCGTGCCTTTAACCGGCAGGTACGGTCATCGCACATGAAAATGTTTAACCGAACCATTTTTCTAACGTTGTTTTAGCCTTAGTTTCTTTCATACCCGCGGTCATTTTTTCTAACGCTTTTCGGACGCGGTCTTCAGAAAAGTCTTTTTCTCGGCAGAGAAAGTCAACTATGCCTTCGATGTCAGGTTCTCGCCATTCCAACTTGTAATCATCCCTAACCTTAGGATTCAAGAAAACTTCACGAATTCTCTGCGGTTCTACGGGGAATTTGACGTCTTTAAGTGTTGTTTCTAAAATTTTTTCAAGGCTGCCGTGTTCTTTGATAAGTTTGAGCGCGGTTTTCGGCCCTATGCCCTTTACGCCTTCAGGGTTGTAGTCTGTTCCAATCAGAATGCCCAAATCAACCAGTTGCTCGTAGGTAATATCCAACGCCTTGAGCGTTTTATCCAGTTCCACGATTTCGGGCACTACATCAACGTAAACTGGCTTGCCAGGCAATTTTCTCCTTCCACTTATTGTAACGTTGCGGATTAGCAGAGGCGCACCGAAAAGAATGCTGTCGTAATCTTGGCTGGCGCAGAAGTTTGTGGCGCCTTTCTTAGTCAAATGTGCCGCTTGTGCTTCGCCTTCGCTTGGTGCTTGTATCCACGGAATGCCCATCAAGGTTAAGAGACGTTTGCTGTCTTCGGCCATGTAGTCTTTGAGTCGGCTTGTCATCTGCGCGTACGTGCGAGCCTCTTCCATTTTCCCTTCAGCCAAGGCTTTTTCGTACTTGATTGTGGCTTCCTCTTTAATCTGCATGCGCCGTTTGATTTCCACTTCTTTTAGGGCGGGTGGGGCGCCATCGAAAACGTAAACTGTTTTTATGCCCATTTCAGCGAGGTTCGCGGTTCGGTACAGTAATCCGCTTAGGTGACTTGTAATCTTGCCACTGCTGTCTTTCAGCGGCGTGCCGTCTGGCTGCCGAATTATAGCGAGAAATTGGTACAACGCGTTATAAGCGTCGATAGCAATCGACTTGCCGCTTAAGTTTTCCAGCGACACAACCGTCTTGGGAACCAAATCCTTCAAATCCACACCCAACAATGTCACCAAAGAACACTATTCTCTCAAAACACTGAATAAATTTACGCCTCGACTGCCAAAAAGACATTTATGCCAAGAAAACAAAGACGTTTACTGGACAAAATGAAAACTCCTTCTAAAGCAAAAATTATCGACATTACCCATAACCGCGCGTATCAAAAGTACCTTTACAAGTGCCTTGCACCGGCACCTTTCCGAAAATACAAGAAAAGACACGTTTACCTTACCAAAGCCCTTTCGAAAGGTTTCTGCAAAAAACTTCTAGCCCACGATGGAAACATCGTTGGGCAAATAGAATACGCTCCAGCAGAGGTTTCCGGATTTCCGATAAATGGACGTAACATTATCATCATGCATTGTATCTGGGTGCTAAGGAAGGCAAAGGGACACAATTTTGGAAGACTATTGCTGAACGACATGATAAAAAATGAAAACAAAATCAACGGTTTCGCCACAGTCGCTCTCGAAGATCACTGGAGCCCTTGGATGAAAAAGGATCATATGGAAAAACTTGGATTCAAGACGATAGACTCGTTCAAAGTAAGACATAAAACTAAACATAGAGACCAATGTTTCACCATACATCTCATGTGGTTACCAACCACCAAGGATGCAGAGCAGCCTACGTGGAACAAAACAAAACTTCTACGAGGGCTAGACTTCTGCAAAGACCATCCGCTCTATCACCCCGAAAACTTAAAGTTAACAGAGATTTTTGAGGAGTGCTAACTTTTAAAAATTCGTTTACACAAGTCTTTTTTCGTAAACCAGCTCTGTGTGATCGTGGTTTACAAAGCCCAGTTCAGAAAAAGCGTTCAGTAAAGGCGGGTGGTTGCACATTGCGCCATAGATCTTGGCTATTCCTTCGTTGTAGCAGTGCCTTTTTAGGAATCTTCCCAAGTTTAAAGCGGCAACGAAGTTTCCGTCGATGTAACATGTTTGGATACTGTTTTCTCGCCATGCCCATTTCACCGTGTCATCGAACAAGAGCAACCCTTGGATTTTCGATAATTTTTCGTAAATCAACGCCGTCCTCCTTTCAATGAACCGCTCCAACGCTTTCGAGTCGAGGGTCACCCATCGAAAAAGAATCGTAAACAAACCAGCAGACTTTTTGAAGCATTCCGAGCCGTCAAAATACCGCAAAACATCGTCAACGTCAGATTTCTCTGCCCAACGAACATTCTCCGAAGCCTCGAGCCTACAACCGTCAAGCTCCATCAGAGCCCAGTCGCTAATTTGACTGAACCCCAGTTTCGCTAACGCAGCTTGAGCAACAACGTTAGTAGAATCCGTAATCAACCTAGCAATCTTCGCACCCTTCTCCACGGCAAATTCTATGCATGCTTTGTTAAGCAACGAAGCAATTCCCTTGCGTCGGTATTCGGGCGCGGTTCTTGCGCCTTCCAGCCATGCCTCGCCAGTTTTCAGAATAGTCACGTGAACTATGCCCACTGGAGTGTCTTTGTCAGTGGCGACGAAGATTTTGCCCGCTGGGTCGGTCAACCAGTAATCCCAAACGTCTGCGATGTAGTCGCCCCACTCGAAAGTCTGTTCACAAAACCTAAGTACAGCCTCTCTATCAGACGATTTCGCTTCTCGAACAAAAATTTCTTGTTTCATCTTTAATCACTCACCCTTTATAGCATCCAAAATCTCGTGGGCAATCGTTTTGTCTGCTTTAATTTTTTTCTGCAGGTTAACGAAAGGGACGCCATTTTTCTTGCAAGCCTGTTTGCAAAGGTTTGTTATCGTCTTGCCGAATAATTCATTGTTTTCCAGCAGTATTACTTTTTTGTAGCCCATCCTCTTAACATAAGCTTGGACTTGCTGTCCCACGTATCGGATGGTTTCCTCGTCAAGCGGAACCGCGACCTCGTGCTGAGACAATGGATAAACCTCGTCCAATTCATTGGGCACTATGCCGAATGGTGCAGCGTACGTGCAAACATGGATTTGCTTGCTTTTTCCTTCAAGTTCGCGTTGCACCTTAGTGATTATGCTTCGCCATTCTCGTGATTTGCTGAAGGGTTTCGTCTGGGTTTGGGGAAGCAAAATTAGAACCTCAGCGTCTTTTGGTGGAGCATAGCGTTCGAGTATTCTTTTTCTGTGGCGAACCACTTCTGGACGGTTGAGGCTTACGGAGTTGTAGAAAAATAACCCGCTGTTTTTAGTTACGGGACTGTTCTTTTCCAAGTAGTCCTCGTATTTTCTCAGGTGCTTAACCGCTTGGAGAAGAGCGGGATGCGAATGCGCGCGTATTTCGAGATGTTCCCAAAGCCTTCCTTCTCTTATCGCCTGTTTAATTCGTCTCAATTCCGCGAAGCTTACATGCAAGTTGTGCTCCGCTAATAACCGCTGTTTTTCTTCTCGGGACTTGGCCAACAAGTCAGCCGGGTTGTTTTTCGTGCAGATGGGGCAAGAACAGGGGAAGTATTCGAGTTCGTTTAACCTTGCCGTTCCGTATTCTGTCATGTATCTGCCTTCACGAGCATACAAAACATACGCCGCCGAGTCAAACATGTCGCAACCCAAGGCAACCGCAAGAGAAAACATAAAAGGATGCCCCGCACCGAAAAGATGCAACGGCCGTTCAGGGGGCAAATTCATCTTAGCCGCCATAATCATGTCCACAAGCACGTCGAAAAGATACTGCTCCATAACTGCGGTTGGGCTGCCCAAAGCATGAATCTGGAACGGCAGTTTTCCGATTTCTTTTGCTGACTTGGCGACCAGTTTGAGATGTTGTCCACCTTGAACCGGCCCAACCCAAGCGATGTCTGGTCTGGTTTTGGTTTTCCAAAGCCTCTTGGCTTGATGCAACGTTTTCTTTACGGTTTTTTCGGCGTATTCTTTTGAAACTTTCCAGCCTGTAGGCGTGTCTAGGATAGTTGCGATGTCTGTGTCGATTTCTTCTTGAAAACGCACGATTTCTTCAGGGTCGATTTGTACGTCGCCATAAATGAGGATCTGGTAGGCGCCTGAATCCGTCATTACAACGCCGTTATAGTCGAGTATTTTATGAATGCCTTTTTCAACGGCTTCTTTAGCATGATGTTTTTTGAGAATATACGCGTTCGTGATTAACGCCTTACAACCCATTTTTTCTTGCATGTCCTTGGGTTTTAGGGGCTGGATTCTCGGGTTTATGACGGGCAACAAAATTGGAGTCTCAACGATACCGCTCTTTGTTTCAAGCCTGCCGATTCGTCCCAGTAAATCTTTTTCTCGAACTTCGAAGGACATTTGAGTCAACTTTTAAAGCGTGTTTTAACGTTTTAATATTACCTTGCCGTCTCTTAACTATTACACAAACCAAAAAGGAGACTCGTTTCTTGGTCTGCACCGTCGAAATCTACGAAAAACCAAAACTGAACAACCCCGTACTAATTGAGGGCTTACCCGGCATAGGCTTCGTAGCTAACATCGCCACGCTTCACCTTATCCATGAGTTGAAAGCAAAGCTCTTCGCCGAAATGCATTCTTCCGCATTTCAAGATTTCGCAATCACCGCAGATCAAGGCAAGACGAGGCATCCGGTGAACGAGTTTTATTATTACAAAGGACGGGGTGACGAACGTGATCTCATACTCTTATACGGCAACACGCAAGCTTTAACCACTATGGGGCAATACGAACTTTGCGGGCGCACCTTAGACGTTGCAGAAGAACTAGGCTGCAACTATATCATCACGTTGGGCGGCTTAAGACGCGACGAAAAAATAACCACCCCAAAATTATACTGCGCCGCTTCGGATAAAGAAGCCTTGAAAGATGCATTAGATATGGACGCAAGCATCTTGGGCGGACAAATATTCGGCGTTGCTGGGCTGCTGGTTGCTCTCGGAAAACTGCGGGGCTTCAAAGGATTCTGTCTCCTAGCCGAAACACCAGGTTTTTATCCAGACGTGCAAGCCGCGCATGTGGCTTTAAAGCCGATTTGTAACATGTTACGTTTAGACGTTAGCTTAGACAGGCTAGAAGCTGCCGCCGAGGAAACACGTAAAATACTCGAGTCTTTCGGCTTGTTGGAAACTCCTTTGGAAGAAAGAAGAAAAGAGGAATCTGAGTATCGCTGGTTTGTTTAGGCTTTCATCTCGCTGACAAACTGATCATAAACCTTCTGCACGCGTTC
Organism: Bathyarchaeia archaeon; assembly: GCA_038826685.1. Classification (GTDB taxonomy): domain Archaea; phylum Thermoproteota; class Bathyarchaeia; order Bathyarchaeales; family SOJC01; genus JABFQO01. The sequence goes on along the minus strand of JAWBOF010000084.1, from coordinate 418 downwards.
GGCTGCCGGGCCACTTCCGGCGACTACTCCTTGCTCGGTTACCTTGATTTTTTCCATGACCCAGATGAAGCCTTTGTCTTCGTACAGTTTTACCATGGTAGGAAACACTTTTTCTAAACGTTCGGCCAAGGCTTTCAGGTCGAATGGTTTTTCAATCGCCAAAACTTGGGCTACCACGTTACCGTTCAAGAAAACTCTGTGGATTTGTACGCCTTTTTCGTTCTTTGCCTCGGCCAAAACAAGGCTTATCGTGTTTGGATTTATGCCCACTAGGATGCCAGTAAACGTTTTTCCATCGGTAGTGACAACTTGGACGAGTTTATCAACTAACGCGCCTATTTCGCCGAAAAACTTCCTTTCAGCCACTGACAACTCAATGCTTCACCTCAATCTTGTCCTTTATGATAAAGCCACTGGT
>JAWBOF010000083.1:0-6305 GCA_038826685.1 Bathyarchaeia archaeon | reverse complement strand
CTGGGCGGTGTCGATCTCAAGTGGGGAAACGTTAAAGCCTTTGCTGAACTCGCCAAAAAAATCGCCACGCGCGACGGAATCGGAAACATACTCGCAGAGGGTTCATACCGCGCAGCAATTACACTAAGCAAACTGAAAAACACGAATTTACTGCCTTACGTTGTGCACGAAAAAGGTGTAGCAATCGGCGCTCACGGCATCAGAAGCGCAAAAGACTTCACATCAAACATTTCCTATGCTTGTTCAGTACAAGCCGGCGATCACACGTCAATCGCTGCTTTGCCCGTTGACAAGAGAGGCGAGATGCCCACAATTATTGAGGATTCAGGTGTATATTGTTCATTTAATACATTCGACGTAGACGAAGACCTTACATGGGACTTTTTTGAGGCAGTCACGGGCTGGCGCATCACGAACGAAGAGTGGTACGAAAACAGTGCTTTGAGAATCTTACAAATACAGCGCGCTTTGCTCTTGTTAGGTGGACCAGATCACAAATGGACTGCAGACGAGGACGACGAAAATCCGCCGAGATTCTACGATCCACTTCCATCCGGGCCATATGCTGGAAGGACCACGAACAGGCAAACGTTTGAAAAGTCGAAGCAGGAATACTACCGTGACGTAGGATGGAGCGCAAATGGAATACCGAAACCTGAAACTTTGCGAAGGCTTGGGCTTCGAGAGGTTGAAGAAAAACTGAGAGCCGAAAACATTCTGAGCTAACCGTTTAAATTATCACGGCGAAACTTCTCTTTTGTTTTATTATCATTCAAATTAACACAAAAAAGCATATAAGTCGCAATACTTCAGTTGTTTTGCACAAATGGTGGAATACATAGTGCCCAAGTGGGGTTATTCAATCACGGACTTAGACCCAGAAAGAACCGCAAAAGTAGCGGGGCGAGAGCTTAGGATATCCCCTAAACATGCACGCGAAGTGTGCAGGGCAATTAAAGGCATGCGGCTGGAGAAAGCGAAAAACTTTTTGGAAAAAGTGATCGCTAAAAAAACCCCAGTTCCCTATAAACGTTACAATTTGAAAGTTGGGCACAAACACGGTATACAAAAAGCTTCAGCAGGTAGATATCCTGTAAAGGCGGCGCAAGCAATACTTAAGCTTCTTGAAGGCGCAGAAGCAAACGCTGAATTCAAAGGCTTAGATGTCGAAAACCTACGCATAATTCACGCGTCTGCCTATCCTGGTTTTAAAATAAAACGCTCCATTGAACGCGCCATGGGACGTGCAAGCGCTCGTTTTGAAACTTTAACCCATGTGGAGTTGGTTTTGGAGCAAACTGAAAAATCGTCAACAGAGGAAACGTAAATTGTCTGTAGTTAAGCATTTTATCACAGAATCCCTTAAAAGAACAGAAATCGACGAATTTTTGCGAAACGAGTTTGAGAGAGCAGGCTACGGCGGAGTTGACGTAGCAAAGACTCCACTTGGCACTCATGTGGTAGTTTACGCGATGCGCCCCGGCTTGGTCATCGGCCGCGGCGGTGAAACAATTAAGGAACTTGCAAGAGTCTTGGAAGAAAAGTTTCAGCTTCCCAATCCTCAGATTTCTGTTGCTGAAATCGAGGTGCCCGAGTTTAACCCCTACGTGATTGCGTCGCGTGTTACTTCTGCGCTTCAGCGGGGTGTTCACTTTCGCAGAGCCGGTTTCTGGGCGTTACGTCAGACAATGGACGCTGGCGCGTTAGGTGCAGAGATAGTTATCAGCGGTAAATTGCGCACCGAGCGGGCAAGATTCGAAAAGTTTCATGCGGGTTACTTGCCCAAAAGTGGTGAACCAGCCTTAAGGTATTTGCGGACAGCAGAAACGCATGTTCAACTAAAAGTTGGAATTCTCGGCGTTAAGGTAAAAATTTTACCACCTGACGCACAATTCCCTGATAAAGTGGAAATTTTAGAGAATGTCCCAAAAATGGAGGAACCCAAACCCGCTGAAGTGAAGACGGAAATTCAAGAACAGCCTCAAAAGCCCTTGGAGCAAACTATTGAAGAAAAAACTGAAGAGAAAAAAATCGAGGAAAAACCTGTCGAAGCGCCAAAAGAAAAACCCACTGAACCGCCAAAGCCCAAGAAGAAGCCAGAAAAAAAGACAAGGAAAACGAAAAAGGAAAAGGCACCTAAAAAAACCAACAAGGAGAAATAGCCGATGCCGATTTTGAGGAACAAAGAAATCCGTTCGATGTCTTCTGAAGACCGTGCAAAGAAACTTAACGAAATGAGGACTGAATTGATGCGGTTAAAGACTATGATCAAAGCTGGCGGTGCAGTTGAAAACTATTCTCGTATTCGTGAACTTCGCAAAACCATCGCACGTATTCTGGCAATTGAAGGAGAAGCGGTTCGATCAGAAAAGCACGAGTCCCGGAAGAAGGGAGGAGAGAAGCAATGAAAATCACGCCAGCCATAGTTCAAGGCGAGTTCATTGGACTTACCGCCAAAGTTGCCCAAAGCACCCAGCGAAGCAGCATAGGCATAAAAGGTAAAGTCGTGGATGAAACCAGAAACACTTTCATCATCATGTGTAATCACGAGAAAAAAACCATTGCAAAGGACGTGTCGGTTTTTCATTTTTGGCTGCACGACGGAACGGTCGTTGAGATTAACGGGAAACTTCTCGTGGGACGACCCGAGGATAGAGTGAAGAAACGAATCAGGAGGTTGTGGTAGTTGGCTGCTATTTCTTTGAAAAAACCCAAAAAAACATGCGACGACAGAAATTGTCCTTTTCACGGTGAACTTTCTGTTCGAGGGCGCGTTCTAGAGGGCAAAGTGGTCAGTGCAAAAATGGAACGCACCGTGGTTGTACGTCGCGATTATCTTCATTACGTGCAAAAATTCAAGCGTTACGAACGTCGGCATGGACATCTGCCCGCCCACAACCCGCCATGTCTAGATGTAAAAGAAGGCGACAAAGTGAAAATTGCAGAATGCCGCCCGATAAGCAAAACAGTTTCCTTCGTGGTTGTGGAGAAGTTGGAGGGAGCTTAATTGGCGGCAAAAGCGAAAACTCGTGCCCTAACCACTAAAGGCGGAGCGGGTCAACGCCCTAAAATTTCGAGAGGCTTGGGAGCGGGATCCACTTTACGGTGCGCTGACAACACTGGTGCAAGAGAGCTTAGGTTGGTTCAAGTGGTGGGTTATAAAGGCAGACTTCGCCGTGTTCCTTCAGCCGCGGTCGGTGACATGGTAATTGTCTCAGTACGCCGAGGTACGCCTGACATGCGAAAAAAAATTTTCCAAGCGGTTTTAGTTAGACAAAGAATGCCGTACCGTCGCGCTGAAGGAATTTGGGTTCAATTTGAAGACAATGCTGCCGTGCTGATGACCCCAGAAGGCGAGATGAAGGGATCAGAAATAAGAGGACCAATAGCGAGAGAAGCAGCGGAACGATGGCCGAGAATTGCCAGCGCTGCGAGCATCATAATTTAGGGAGGAATGAAAATGACCCTTATAACAAAGCCTCGACTTCAACGCAAATTGTTGTTCCAAGCGCCCGCGCACGTACGGTATAAGCATTTTTCCGCGCCTCTTTCTCCTGAACTGAAGAAATCCCACAAGACAAACGCTGTTCCCGTGAGAGTTGGCGACACCGTTCGCATAATGCGCGGCGAAAGAAAGGGAATTGAAGGTAAAGTCAGCAGCGTCGATAGAAAGAAGTATCGTATTTTCATAGAGGGCGTAACGAGAGAAAAGGTTGATGGAACGGCTGTTCCGTTGCCGGTTCATCCGTCTAAAGTTATGCTCATAAAACTTAACTTGGACGATAAATGGCGAAACGAGATACTTAAACGTAAAGGAGGCAAAGAGAAAGCCGAAGAAGAAAAACCGAAGAAAAAGAAGGAAAAGGCAAAGAGAAAACCTAAAACTCGAAAGAAAGTTACCGAAGAAACTCCCGAGGAACAGGCGAAAAAGGAAAAGAAGAAAACCAAACGGAAAACAGCCAAGGAAACCGAGGCAAAGAAAGAGGAAACAGGAGTGGAATAAAAAAATGGGAAGTAAAGGCGGAGCGAGACATCTAAAACGAAAGCCAGCACCGCGAGTCTGGATGGTGAAACGCAAGAAATACACGTGGATAACCAAACCATCACCAGGTCCTCACCCGATCGACCAGTGCTTACCATTAACGCTAGTTCTTCGTGATTTCCTAGGGTTTGCAAAAACCGCAAAAGAAGCAAAAACAATAGTCGCTCATGGTAAAGTCTACGTAGACGGGAAGATATGCAGAGACGAGGCTTACCCAGCCGGAATAATGGATGTCATAACCATTCCAGAGGCAGGCAACTCTTATCGCGTTTTGCCTTCTCCGAAAGGATTAATCCTTCATCCCATCGGTAAGGAAGAAGCGGCTTTCAAACTCTGCAGAATCGAGAACAAAACCACCGTTCCAAACGGACACGTACAACTTAACCTTCACGACGGAACTTGCACGCTAATTCGCGTCGCTGACCCGAAGAATCCAATCGAAGACACGTACCGCACTTTGGACACGTTGAAAATAAACCTGCCTACAAGAGAGATTCTAGGCTATCTGAAACTTGGAAAGGGCGCTCATGTTATTTTGGTAGGTGGAAAAAACGTGGGGAAACATGGGAAAATCGTTGAACTTGAAGAAACCGCGGGACAGAAAAGAAGGGCACAACTTGTCACCGTGGAAGATAGCCGTGGAAGCCGTTTTCAAACAACCGTGAACCAAGTCCTGGTCATAGGCGACGCTGAACCCTCCATATCATTACCCGAGGTGAAGTAGCATGGCCGAAGAACCAACCAAAAAACAAGACGAAAATCCCATGCTGAAACCTCGAATTGACAAAGTCACCGTAAACATTTCTGTCGGGAAATCTGGTGAACCACTCGAAAAAGCCACAAAAATCCTTAAGCAGTTAACAGGGCAAGAACCATGTAAAAGAAACGCTAAGAAAACCGTGCGAGATTTTGGAATAAGAAAAGGCGAACCCATCGCCTGCATGGTGACCTTACGTAAAGAAAAGGCTGTAGAATTCCTTAAAAGAGCACTCCAAGCAGTAGACAACAAAATCTCCAAGAACTGCTTCGACAAACACGGAAACTTCGCCTTCGGCATTAAAGAACACATTGAAATTCCAGGCGTCAAGTATGTGCCCGAACTCGGAATAGTCGGTATGGACGTGGCGGTTTCGATAGTCAGACCTGGTTACAGAGTGAAGGCACGTCGCCGTGGCAAATCTGTTATCGGAAAGAAGCACCTAATGGCGCCCGAGGTTGCTGTGCCTTTCGTGAAAGAAACGTTAGGAGTTGAAATAGTCTAAAAAGGTGTCAAATCATGGTTAAACAACAAAAGAGAGAACGGAAATTCGGCAAAGGCAGCAGACCCTGTAGCCGCTGCGGCGCTTACGGGCCGGTCATTCGACGTTATGATTTATATGTTTGCCGGCATTGTTTTCGTGAAATAGCCAAAAAATTGGGGTTCAAAAAGTATCAATAATGGAGCAAGGAATGATGACCACGATTGATGTAATTGCAAACGGCTTGACATCCATCGTAAACAACGAACTACGCAACAAACGGCAATGCGTGCTTAGCCCTGCGTCTAAACTTTTGGGCCGTGTTTTGCGGGTTATGCAGTTGAACGGTTACGTGGGCGAATTTGAATTCATCGACGATGGAAGAACGGGAAAGTTCAAGGTTCAACTTCTTGGCCGAGTAAACAAGTGTGGCGCGATAAAGCCCAGATTTTCTGTGAAAACTGACGAGTTTGAGATGTGGGAGAAGCGGTTTCTTCCATCAAGGAACATCGGCATCTTAATTGTTTCAACTCCTCAAGGGGTAATTTCTCATAGAGAAGCCAAAGAAAAGAAGATCGGAGGTAAACTGTTAGCTTTCGTTTATTAAGGGTGTATGATGATGCGAGCACAAGTCGTTAAAACGATACAAATTCCAGAGAGCGTCGAGGTCACGGTAAACGGCAGAGTTGTTACTGTCAAAGGCGCAAAAGGAACGTTAACCCGAGATTTCTCAAAAGCACCCATCACGATAACCCGCCGGGAAAACGAGGTTGTCGTGGAAGCCTCGTGGCCCCGCAAAAAAGAAAACGCCCTTGTTGGCACAGTTTGCTCGCACATCCAAAACATGATTACCGGCGTTACTAAAGGGTTTTCTTACAAGTTGAAGACTGTTTTTGCCCATTTTCCCATTTCCGTCAAAGTTAAGGGCGACACTGTTTTAATAGAAAACTTTACTGGAGAACGTGGCGTACGTGTTTCAAAGATTATAGGCGACGCCAAAGTCATCGTTAAAGGCGAAGACGTAA
>JAWBOF010000082.1:4262-6352 GCA_038826685.1 Bathyarchaeia archaeon | reverse complement strand
CCACATAAGCAGGAAACAGGTGTTTCTTTACTTTTTCGCCATGTTCTCTGTCGGCTAAGAAGATGCCACCTTGAGGCCCAAAGAAACTCTTATGAGTGGAACCAAAAAGAGCGTTTGCACCTTCTCTTAGAGGGTCTTGAAAAGCTTTACCTCCAATTAACCCCATCACGTGCGAACCATCATAGCCGACATGCGCGTCCGTTTCGTGCGCTACTTTTGCAATCTCTTTTATCGGGTGAGGAAACAGAAAAAGGCTTGCTCCGAAGATTACTGCTTTCGGTTTTACGCGGCGGATTAATTCGGTGGCTTCTTGGATTTTGATGTTCATTCTGTCCTTAGAAAATGGAAAAGCAACTGCCTTGTACCTCAAAAACTTCGGCAACGCCTTCTTCCACATGCCCGGGTAGCCACCATCTGTTTCTGAGACGCAGATAACCGTATCCCGAGGCTTTGTGAAATTGGCAAAGAAGAGTAAATCGGCGATGTGCCCAGAAAGCGGACGCAAATCAGCGGTTTCCGCGTTGAATACTTCCTTCGCCAGTTTTTCGCCATACGTTTCTATCTCGTCGATGAAACGTGTGCCCATGTAGAACTTGTAGCTTGAAGTATACCTGTGGGTCAAGTCGGAAGACAGTAACGCTCGGGCTTGAGGGCTCATCACGTTTTCCGAAGGAATAAGGTTAAGACATTCCTGCCCGCGCCACTCTTCATGCTGCTTTACTAGGCTCAAGATTTCGTCAATCAACATACAACACCTTTTTGGGATACAACCTACGTTGAAAAGGTATTTGACGATTGTGATTCTAACCCTAAAAAGGAAACATGAGCATCGCTGCGTTCTAGAAAATGGATTTATAAAGCCATGCAACGATGAGTATTTGTGGGCAGGTTTTCTGTTGTTGGGCGAGGACGAAGTTAAGCTGGAGTTTGAGCTTCGTGGCAAGGCTTGGAAGGTTTACTGGCTTCTTTTGAAGAAAGGCTGTCCCATGAGTGCCAGAGAGGTCCAAAGAGCCCTCCACTTCAGCAGCCCCAGCGTGGCGCAGCATCACTTGGAACGACTGTGCGATTTGGGACTTGTTCAGAAACAGGACGCTGGGAGCAGTTACCTTTTAACTAGCGAAGTCAAAATCGGCGTACTCAAGCATTTCGTAAAACTGGGCAGGTTACTCTTTCCACGATACTTCTTTTACGCGGTTTTTTCTACAACCTTCTACATAATCTACCTTGCCTTGCTAATGCAATCTTTTTCTCAAGAAAACCTTTTCATCATGATTTTCGGAGCAGTCGTCTCTGTGATATTCTGGTATGAAGCCGTTCGTGTGTGGTTGTTGAAGCCGTTCTAATTTCTGGACAGAATGTACCAGAAACTAGGATAATATTATCGAATGCTCATTTACTGTATGGTGCTGAAGGTTGCAAAGACAAATCAAGCAGAAAACAGGAATATACGGAGTTATAGCAGTTTTTTTGGCGATCTCGCTTGGACTGGTTGTCCTTAACCTCGGCATGCGTCTCACGTCGCCCTCTGTCATTGCTTTGAGCACGTTTTCTTCCTACGAAGAACTGGAAACGTACCTTAAGAATTCTCAGAAAACACCCTATTACTACGTAAAAGTGTTAGACGTACCGAAAGTGATACTGCCGCCGGGTCAGATACCGACGCCGACGTTTTTCAGAAGCGTCTTGCCTCAAGCTTTGGATGCAAAGACGGTAGGAGTGCCTGAAAGCGGTCCGCAGTATTCATCAACCAATGTCCAGGTTGCAGGCGTAGACGAGGCAGACACGGTGAAAACAGACGGTGAATATCTGTATATTGTCTCTGGAAATAATGTAACGATTTTGAAGGCGTTTCCAGCCGAAGAAGCTCGAGTGGTTTCGCGGATCAGTCTTAACGGAACAGTTCAAGGAATATTCATCAATGACGATGTCTTGGCGGTTTGTGAGCAGTCCTTCTTTTACCTAGCCATCGAGCCCTATTACGCCGTGAACGCCACTGAAATGTTGCCCCTTGATTTAAGATATTTTTCGTATAACGTTGGCAGTGAAACTTTTGTAAGGCTTTATGACGTTTCCGATAAATCTGCTCCATC
>JAWBOF010000082.1:0-4252 GCA_038826685.1 Bathyarchaeia archaeon | reverse complement strand
ATTTCCATCAACGGCACCTATTTCAGCTCGAGAATGATTGGCAAGTACGTGTATCTGGTTGCGAATCAACCCGTTTACTGGAAAAACTCTAGGATCCTTCCAATCACACTTTCATGGTCAACGAATACAGAAACGGCTCCAGCAAACAAAATATACTATGCAAACGTGTCTGACAACTCTTATGCCTTCGTCACCGTAGTCGCCATAAACATGTTCGATTTGACAAAGCCCGAATACAAAATTTTCCTGCTTGGCGAAGCAAGTTCGATGTATGTCTCTTTGAGCAACATCTACATAACGATGCCGCGATGGCGTTACGAAGACGGCCTCGCTGAGACTTTGGTTTACAGAATCCGCGTACAAGAAGACAAAATTGAAGAAGCTGCGAAGGGCAAGGTTCCTGGAACGGTGCGTGACCAGTTCTCCATGGATGAACATAACGGGTACTTCCGAATCACAACAACTCTAGGCTCTTTAGGCTTAGCAGAATCAGGACCAAAAAATAACTTGTACGTGTTAGACGCAAATCTTGCGATAGTTGGAAAACTGGAGAATCTTGCGCCAGGCGAAACAATTCACTCGGCAAGGTTCATGGGAGACAAGTGCTACCTTGTGACTTTTAGAAAAATCGACCCGTTCTTCGTGATAGATTTGGCGAACCCTGCTGGCCCGAGGGTTTTGGGACAACTGAAAATATCGGGCTATTCTGACTATTTGCATCCTTACGACGAAAACCACATAATAGGCATCGGAAAAGAAACCGTGGCTGGAGACGGAGATTTTTCTTGGTATCAAGGAGTGAAAATATCTCTCTTCGACGTGACTGATGTGGAGAATCCGATAGAAATCAAAAAGTGGATTATAGGTGACAGAGGAACCGAGTCCCCAGTCTTGACCGACCACAAAGCATTGCTGTTCGATAAAGCGAAAAATCTCCTCGTAATTCCAGTGCTGGTAGCTGAGAAAAATGAGACAACTCAACCTGAACCGTGGCAATATGGAGAAATTGTTTTTCAAGGCGCCTTCGTCTTTAGCGTCAATTCCACCGAACTTAGCTTGAGAGGTCAAATTACACACGTCACAAACGCCACCGAACTGGGGTACTACTATGGATATCAGTCGCATCCCTACTACATCTATAGGTCACTATACATAGACAACGTGCTCTACACAATCTCTGAAAAGAAACTCAAAATGAACGATTTAGCGACACTCGAAGAAATCAACGAAATACAACTGCCTTAACCAACCCCTTTTCTCTTTTTTATGAAGAAAAATTTCGATGGTCGTATGGACTAAAATATGCTGAAGAGGCTAAAAGCTTAAAATATAGCTTCACTAAGAAGTGTTCAACCCCTTCCAACAATAAGCAGAGGGAAAACGCTTGCACGTATCAATAAAAACCAAAAAAACCGCAATTCTTTTAATCACCCTATTCCTCACGATGTACATTTCTCCATTCTCACCCAGAACCTACGCCGCACCCACGGCGCTGACCGTTTCGCCAAATAGCGGCTTTGTGGGCAGCCGGGTGAACGTTAATGGAACAATTGACACCGTGAACGGGGCCTATCAAATATTTTTCGACTCCATGTTGGTGAAAAACGGAACAGCCAACAATGCAGGAAGATTTACTGATTATTTTACGGTGCCCCACGCGGTAAACGGAACCCACACTGTCATGGTGCTCGACGTAACAGCAACCACCACAGACTCGAAAAATTTCACAGTAAAACCAGCATATTCAATAAAGGCAATTAACGTGCCGACAGCTCCTAATCAACATCAAGAAGGCGCAGAAGTAGAAATCCAAGCCAACATTACGGGCGGAGACCCCTCGAGGCTTTACCAATACAACATAACCGTATCTCTACCCTCCACCGCAGGCACCACGTACTATAATACCACGCTTCCCCTCTTAACCGACTTGAACGGGACGGCTTCTAACGTTCTGATTTATCCAAGAGATTTTCTTCCCGCAGGCGCTCATACCCACTATACTGACTCGTATCAAATCCGCCTCTACACAAACGCAACTAGCATTGGTGCACAAGACGCGTTCATTATTGGAATAACCAACGCCACAACTTACCAACGTCTCCAGTGGGTAAACATAAAAGCCACGAATTACACGAAACCCAACGAAAACGCAACCGTAACCATAAAACTGGGAAGCATAAACCTCACCTCCCAAAAAATCCCCGCAGTGAACGGCACAATTACCTACGACTGGCAGGTTCCAATCAACGCTTCCGCAGGCACCTACACAGTTTCAATCGCGACGGCCATCCCAAACGGCACAAACAAAATAGTCGCGGATATCCAAAACTTTACAGTGCCCAGCATTTCCGCAAAAATTTTAACCACAAACCTTCTCGAAGAACCAGTCGGGGGAGTAAACGCCACTATCTACCAAATTGACCCGTCCAACGCAAGCAATAAAATTAAGGTCGCCAGCGGCTTGACCAACTCGACCGGGTGGCTCGTGAAAACACTTCAGCAAGGCGGCAATTATACACTAAAAGCGTTTTGGAAGGACGTGCTGGTTAATGAGACTCAAGTAGTCATTCAAAAAGATGCCTCGTGGATTCTAATTTGCCAAATTACGCACATCGAGTTCACGGTGCGAGATGGAAAAACTGGTCTTCCCATGCCCTTCATCTACCTTGGTCTCAGCATAAATTACTCCACCGTTAAAAACGTGTCACGCATGGAAGCCCAAGCGCACTTGACCAACACAACGGGCAAATGGAAACTCCTTAACCAACTTGTAGATGCAAATTACACCATTCGTGCCTACCGCACAGAATTACTATTCAACACCACTGTTTTCACTATACCTCCGAACCAGAAATTCTTCCAGATGAACCTAACATGCCCGTTCTTCAACTTGACAATACACGCAGAAGACGCAAAGCACGCCGCGTTAGGTGGATTCCCAATAAAAATCTATGAGTACGGAGGAGGACTATATGACGAAGCAACAACAGACGCAAACTCTGGAAACGTCACGTTCTCCGCTATCTTCGGAAAATATGTCCTTCGCCTCTACAATCCTGAACAAACAATCGTTTTAAACGAAACAACCTACAGCCTCACAACCCAAAACTCATCCTTCATCCTCTTCGGAGCCATTTACAACGCGAACCTTTCAATACGCGTCGTCGATTATTTCGGTCAACCAGTAACGGGCGCAAAAGTGAAATTCCAACGTGAAGGCACAGACCCGATAACTGCAACTACCGGCGCTGACGGCGTCGCCTTCTTTAGCAGCATTATCGGCGGAGACGGCTTGGTTTCGATTTATCTCAGCGACGGACAACCCGTAGAAACAGGCCCAGTTTACGCTGAAAAGAACGCGTTGGCTATTTTCAAGATTGAAAAGTACGTGAGTATTTTTGGATTGATCGTCGAAGCAAGCCAGTTTGGAGTCATAATAATCATAATCGTCATTTTAGCATTATTTGCGCTATTCTTGCTATATCGTCGAAGAAAAACTTCCCTTGCGAAACCAACGGAAAAGCCGAGTTGAGATCCAAAAAGCTTTATAATCTCTGAAATGATAGCCAATATTGTCTATGCAATATGTGAGCAGTTTTAACCGACGAATAAGAAAGGTTGGTGCATGTATTGTCAGAAAAAAAATGTTCTCCAACATGTGAACTGTTCAAGTGTGGAAAAGGCGCCGCGGTCTACCGTGGCAACGTAGTGTGGTGCAGATGGACAGAAGACGACTGCGAAGTCGCAAACTGCACCTATGCTACGTGCATAAAAAGAAGACTTTTGCCTAAAGGCGTGTGCGGCGAATTCGTGAAGAGAAAAACTGTAGAACGCGAACTGGAAGAAATAAAACCCGCAGTGAAACTTAAGGGGAAAGCCTTCAGAAGAATAGGCGAAAAAGAAATTTTCTAACCCTTTTTCCTCTCGTAGTAGCGTGGTAAAAGAGATAAATGTTACTTCGCTGTATCGCCTTGTTAGGCGGACGTAAGTGGCGGATTTAAAGGTAACCTGTTTAGCCGGCGGCGTTGGCGCCTCAAAATTTCTTCAAGGTCTTGTGAGAGTTGTTCCAAGAGAAGACGTTACTGTCGTAGTTAACACTGGCGACGACATAGAACTCTACGGGCTGCACGTTTCACCCGATCTTGACATAGTATCGTACACTCTGGCCGATATTGTAGATGAAGAAAAAGGCTGGGGAGTTAAAGGTGACACCTTCAGTTGCCTCAACATGTTGAAAAATTTAGGCTGCGAA
>JAWBOF010000081.1:486-6369 GCA_038826685.1 Bathyarchaeia archaeon | reverse complement strand
AGCGTCTGCAGTTGCCTTTCGAGCCGAGGGGATACGTGCACAGTTGGTATTTGTTTACGGTTCGGTTGAAGGATGCTTCTGTGGATGAAAGGGACGCCATTGTGGAAAAACTTCGGCAGAAAGGCGTGGGTGCAACGGTTTATTATCGTACTCCCATTCATCTGATGCCTTACTATAAACAGTTTGGGACGTATCATTTGCCGGTGGCAGAGGCTGCTTCCGCGCAGGTATTTTCTTTGCCGGTTCATCCTGGCGTGTCTTTGGAGCAGGTTGATTTTATTGCAGATAAAGTTATCGAGTTGCTGGAGTAGTGGAGAAGATTACCAGATGTTTTAAATAATGTAATTGAATTAATTACTAACGTAGCGAGATTTATAGATTACAGCGAGGCTTGTGGGCGTTGGGCAAGGCTACGAAGGACGTGGAATTGTTGCTTGTTTCTGAACTTATGAAGGATTGTCGTCGAAGTGATGGGGAGTTAGCGAAGGCTTTAGGGCTTTCTCGTGTTACTGTTAGACGGTTGATTAGGAAATTGAATGAAGAGAAGTACATCAGCGAGTATGCGGCGGTTCCTAATTTTGCGAAGCTTGGGTTTGGTGTTTTAGCGGTGAGTTTGGTTAAATGTGAGAAGAATATTTCGCTGGAAGAGTATGAACGAATTATCGATGCTGGAGAAAAACTTGATGAAGAGGTGGGATTGCCAGTCGTTACGGCGGTCAAGGGCGTTGGCTCGGATTATGATTTGCTGTTGGTTTCGGTGCATAAGGATTTTTCTGATTATCGGGAGATGATTGTTAAGCTTAGGCAGTTGCCTTGTTTTGCGAAGGCTAGTTTTAAGACTTTTGTGGCGAATTTAGTTAGCTCAAAGCGGGGTTGTCCATTGACTTTTGCGTCGTTGGCTAGGTATTTGAGTAAGCTTGTGTTGGAGAAATGATGGTGTTTTTGTTCTTTTTTTGATTTTGTGTGTTCGGTGCGTTTCTAGACCCTCTTCCATATATGATCCAATTAGGCTTCAAATATGCTGCAAATATGTTTTTGTTTTTGTGATGTGTTGCTGTGTTGTGGGTGAGGTTGGTTGTTTCTGAGAGTGCACGCGTCTCTTTCTAGTCTAGGTATCGTTTTTGCATAGCATTATGTACGGGGCGTTTTGTGGGCATTATTGTGGTGGGGGTGGTTGGCATTTTGGGCATATGTAAGACGCTGTGGTGCCTGTGCGGATTTTTTGGATTTTTGTGCCGCATTCGGGGCATGGTTTGTCTGTTTTGTAGCCGACTTGGAAGTGGTTTATTGTGAGTTTGCCGTGTTGTCCGTAGAAGTCTTTTTCGTAGGCTAATCCGCCGAGTTTTATTGCGTGGTTTAGTGTGTCTTTTATGGCTTTGTATAAGGCTTCTATTTCTTGTGGTGTTAGTGTGTTTGTTTTTCGGTTTGGGTGCAGCCTAGCTCTGAACAGTGTGTCTTGTACGTAGACGTTACCGATGCCTGCGATGTTTTTTTGGTCGAGGAGGAAGTTTTTGATGGTTGTTTTTTTGTTGGCTAGGAGTTTTTTGAATGTTTGTAGCGTGAATTGTTTGTCTGTTGGGGTTATGCCGAGTTTGCTTGTTAGTTTGTGTTTGTCTAGGTCTTTCTCTGCCACCAGGTGTATGTAGCCGAACCATTGGAAGCCCGCGGTGAAGCCTGTTTTGTCGGTGAATTCGAGTTTGAAATGGTATTTTTCTGGAGGTGCTTGTTTTGGGCTGAAGTATAGCAGGTCTCCGTTCATGCCCAAGTTAATGAACAAATAATAGCCGGGGTCAAGTTTGATGAAAACCCACTTACCCCTCGCCTGAACATCTGTTACAGTTTTGCCCTTGATTTTCTTAGCGAATTCGCTTGGTGATATGTTCAGGTTTTTGGGCTGTTTTGATTGGATTTTTGCTACTTGTTTGCTTTTGAGTTCTTTATTCATTTGCTGAGCAAGGTTTGCAATTTCAGGTAATTCGGGCATCGTTTCACAATCCATAAGAAACCATAAGATTTCATCTGCAAATTATCTACTAGATTCTATTTTTGACTCCTTTTTTCGCTTTTTCCAAATTCTTTCTTATCATTTCTGTGAGTTCATATCTTTCGCATTCTGCTTTAATAAAATTCTTACGGAATTCGGAATTGTGTGTCCTAAGCCGTTCCCAAAGAGGATCGGCGCTACTGCTAATATCTAATGATGACCAAATTTGTTCAAATAATTGTTTTTCAAGTTCCTCCAAGTCTTCCTTATACGGATAGGTTCCTGACATTTGGGCAAGCTTATTTTTGATTTCCTTGAGAGCGATTACTATTTCTCTGAGCCTTTCTCGTCTATTTCTGTCTTTTTCTCTTCCCGTATCTGGAAGTCTATCAATTTGCCTTAGCAACTCTTCATACCGAGAATCAAACCCTTCTAGCTCGGCTTCGAAAAGCGAGGCACTGGGTGTAGGTATTCGATATGTGGGTCCATGTCTCTTTACAATAAAACCATATACGTTACTCACAAAAGCGAGAACTATCAGCCCCAAGATAAATATCGCGCCAGTCAAGGCTAACCAAGTTCGTGGATCATCAAGCTTTTGCGCTCCAATTAAGACGAGTATGATTTCACCGACTCCTAAGAGCGCAAAAATGCCTATAACCAGAAGGCTTCGAACACGTCGCCGATTGTGGTTAGTCGTCTTTCCTGTCATCTCGTACACCTTCCTTACATAATGCCAGTTTCCATATTGTCTTTCTCATCATGTAAACATAACTGCATCAGAACTCTCAGGTTATTCTTGGTGAAAATAACTAGATATCTTCTTTAGGTTTGTAGGTGTTTTTGTATTTGTTTTGTGTACTTCTTTCCCTGTGCTATGTGTTCGGTCATTTCTTCGTTAACGTTGAATCACCGTGCCAGCCCGGTCGCCTGCACCTCCTTTTCCGCTTTTTTCTTCTCTCGCACGACCAAACGACCGTTTTGCACATCATTTAATTATCACCCTTCTTAATTGATGGCTAAAGGCGAACAAACGTGACTCATCATTGGGGCTATGTGGGCGCTGTTGTCTCGGCAGTTTTATTCGGCGTAAGCTCGGCTTTGAACAAGATTGCGCTAGAAAACGTGGCGCCTTTGGTTGTCGCCGGCCTTATTTACTTCGTTGGCGGAGTTTTCTTGTTCGGGGTTCGGTTATCTCCGTTGAACAAGCAGATTCTGCGTTTGCTGGAGACGCCTACAGAGACTGAAACAAAGATTTCGAGAAAAGATTACGAAATTCTCGCCCTAGTAATCGTCTGTGGCTCGATTATTGCGCCCCTTCTACTCCTATACGGTCTCCACGCAACCACCGCCATAAACGCCTCTTTGCTGCTCAACGCGGAATCGTTGCTGACAGTTTTGATTGCCTTTATCTTTCTTAACGAGCGCGGCTCAAGGAAGGATTATGTTGCCATTCTTTTACTGCTCATCGGCGTAGTGTTCCTAACGACTGGCGGCGAGTTTTATCGACTCACCTTAACCACAGAAGTTGCAGGTAACTTGTTGATCATAGGCGCCTGCTTGTTCTGGAGCATGGACAACAACCTAAGCAGATTCTTGAGCAAGAAACGCGACATTGTTTTGATTACTGGATTAAAGTGTTTCATCGGTGGTGGCGTTTTGTTGATTATGGCTTTGCTTCTCGGCGTTGGCTTCAGCGTTCCACTGGTTTCCGTGCCTTACATGTTGTCTGTTGGAGCGTTCAGCATCGCCTTCTCGATCTTGATGTTCCTCTTCGCACTCAGGAACATAGGCGCAATGCGGACAGGAGTCATCTTCTCCACTTCCTCACTCTTCGGCGCAACGTTCGCGTTTGTGCTACTAAAGGAACCCTTCACCGTCGTACAGCTGCTAGCAGGGTTAACGATGCTACTAGGCGTTTACGTTCTCTACAAAAAATAATTGAAAACCTTTGCACAAAAACCAGCAAGTCAGGCAAGTAGCTTCTGTATTGCCTTAGCATACTTCTTGCCCTGCGCGATGTGCTCAACCATTTCTTCGTTAAAGTCGAACCACCTTACCAGCCCAGCTGCCCACACGGGATTACTTTGAAAAATCACGCGTAGGTAGGGCAAAACTTCCTTCACCGCACGACCAGCAGACATGTGCATACGACGCTTAATCCTTAACCCAATCTCATACTCCAAAGCCCGCTCCGCACGACTACGACTAAGCATCTTAATCCTCTCAGGAAACCGAAACGGCACCCAACCTACACTCCCACCCTCCTGCCGCGCCATCGCCACACCAGCAGTCATAAAATCCACCACATAACGCGTCAACTTCCAATCCTGCGTACGCATAAGACGCCCACGATAAACGTCAGCCAAAGCCAACATCTCCATACCCCGCACCAAATCCCCAGGCTCCTTCAAATGCGCAGGCGCATTCTCGTAAACCCACTGAAACAACATGTCCAAATCCACATCCGCCATGTCTACCGCCCGACGAGCAGCATCACAACTCTTCGCATAAAAAATCAACCTAAGCACGCTGAAAATAACCTCCTTACGGTCACGAAAGGCCAACCAAGACACATCACTGTAAGCCAAACGCGCCTTACCCGCAGCCAAAGCCTGCAAATCATTCACCGCACTCCGCACATCGCCCTCACTCCGCGTAGCGATAAACTTCAAAGCCTCTTCCTCCGCCGCGATGCCCTCCTTCTCACAGATCCGCTTCAAATGCCGCACAACCTCACCTGCAGGCGGACGCTTAAACTCAACCACCAAACAATAACTACGCAAAGTCGCAAAACGCGGATCCCACACGTCATTCGCAACGAGCACAACAGGACACTGCGCAGTTTTAATAATATCCGTAATCGCAGCCACACCACCCCTGTCCTCGGCGCCCATAATCCCGTCCAACTCATCCAACAAAATCAACCGTCGCCCACCGAACAAACTCCCATATTGACTTGCCAAACCCGCAAACCGCCGAACCGCATCCTCAGTCCGATAGTCGCTCGCGTTCTTCTCCACCAACTCCATGCCCAAATCCCGCGCCAAACACTCGACTGAAACCGTCTTCCCCACGCCCGGCGGACCATAAACAAACACCGCCCGCTTCTTAGGCACACCCGCATCCCACGACTTTACCCAATTAACCAAAGCCTCCTTAGCCTCCTTATTCCCAACCACCTCCCCCAACGTACGAGGCTTGTGCTTCACAGTCCAAGCGGCAAACAAAACCCAAAACCGCCTCTCTAAGCAAACCTATTCCTTTATCTTAGCACCCGCCTCAACCAACCGCGCCAACAAAGCACTCAACTGAACCTCCTCGTCCGCGCCCTCAACCAACCTGAAATCCACCTCGCCAACCGCATCCGCCAAACGCACCTTCCACTGCTCCGGCACATCCAAACGGAAAATCTCACCGTGAACCTGCTGGATAATATCGCTACCCGCCACACCGTACTTCAAAATCATCTCTCGAAGCATATCCCGCGCCTTTGAAAAATCGCCATCTAACGCCGTCTTCACCATTTCCCGCACGTCAGCCGGGTTCGCACGACCAACCACCGAATACACAACATCCGCCGTAACAGGCTTCCCAAGCGAAGCCGCAGCCTGCAAACTGTTCACCGCACGCCGCAGGTCGCCACCACAAACCTCAAAAATCGCATCCAAACCGTCCTTGCCCACCTGCACTTTCTCGTTCTTGGCAATTCTCATCAAAAACTTGTCCTGCTCCTCACGCGGCAAATACGTGAACCTGAACGGCGCACAGCGGCTTTGGATTGGCTCGATGATTTTGCCGCTGTAGTTGGCGATGAGGATGAACCTGCATGTTTCGGTGTACCGTTCCATCGTACGTCTAAGCGCTTGCTGAGCATCACTGGTCATGTTGTCAGCCTC
>JAWBOF010000081.1:0-476 GCA_038826685.1 Bathyarchaeia archaeon | reverse complement strand
AGCGAAGGTTTTGACGGTTTCGCGCACCATCTTTATACCCCTCTCGTCGCTGGCGTTAAGTTCCATCAAATGCTCGCGGTAACCCTCACCATACAAATCGTGCGCCAAGCACAGAGCAGCCGTGGTTTTTCCCGTGCCGGGCGGACCGGCAAATATGCAGTGGGGCGTGTTTCTGGCTTTCACGAAGCTTTCGAGTCTTTCGACTATTTCTTTTTGGTCGACCATTTCTGTGAGCGTTTTTGGGCGGTATTTTTCTACCCACATCTCGAAACTCATTTGCGCTCATTACTCCTACGGTATGCTATTACGTCTGTGGCAGTAGATAAGAATTAATGAAAAAGAACACGCCAAAAACAGTCTTTCTTATTCCATTTTTCAACAGTCACTTGATTTTCTCAAGGTTCTGAGTAAAAAAATGGGGATGTAATGTTCAAGATCTTGTGTCTTACCAGTACCAGCGTTTCTGCCAGTTGGCT
>JAWBOF010000080.1:0-6456 GCA_038826685.1 Bathyarchaeia archaeon | reverse complement strand
TTTCAAGCATTTGGGAGTTAAACGAAGAGAGGTTGTCTTAGGCCCGCGGATGGGCGAAGACGGCGCCATCATAGAAATAGGCGACAAAGCCCTAATCACCAGCATGGACCCTATAACTGGAGCATTGGAGAGAATAGGTTGGCTTGCCGTAAACGTAAACGCCAACGACATTGCAACGTTCGGCGTACGTCCCACCCTATTCGCCTCATGCATACTCCTCCCAGAAAAAGCCCCTCCAGAAACGATCGAAACCATCTGCAAACAAATGGACACCGCAGCGAAAAAACTAGAAATCGCCATAATCGGCGGCCATTGCGAGACCACACCAGGCATACGTCATCCAATAGTAATCGGCAACGCCATGGGAATAACAGAGAAAAATCGTTACGTAACCTCAAGCAGCGCAAAACCCGGCGATGCGTTAATTCTGACCAAGGGCGCCGGGATAGAGGGCACGGCTATCTTGGCCACTGATAAGCGTGAGCAGTTGGGAAAACAATTCAGCGTTGCGTTTCTTAAAAAAGCCGCGGCCTTTTACAGTCACATAAGTGTAGTCGAAGATGCAGTGCGAGCGTTTGAAGCAGGCGGCGTCACAGCGATGCATGACCCAACAGAGGGCGGGGTTGCCGGGGGGATTCATGAACTGGCGGATGCGTCAAACGTTGGTGTTCAAGTGTTCGAAACAGAAATTCCAGTACGCCGAGAAACTTTGGAAATATGCAGTTTCTTCAAAATCGACCCGTTACAACTTATCAGCAGTGGCGCTCTGCTTATTGCGGCGAAAAAGAACCGTGCAAAGAACATTCTCGCATCGCTTGAAGAACATGGAATTGAGGCGGCGGTTATTGGTGAATTGTTGAAAGATAAAGAAAAACGTGTTATCGTTAAGAAGGGTGGTGCAAAGAAACCTCTCGTGCGGCCTCTGTCTGATCACTTGTGGAAGGCG
This sequence comes from Bathyarchaeia archaeon, assembly GCA_038826685.1. Lineage (GTDB taxonomy): Archaea > Thermoproteota > Bathyarchaeia > Bathyarchaeales > SOJC01 > JABFQO01. Next base: position 5,510 of record JAWBOF010000080.1, on the reverse strand, counting down.
CTAAAGCAAACGTAATCGTCACTCCTTAAATAGGAAAGGCACAGTCAATACTTTATCTGCAGAAGCGCAACGTTGGAGCCTTGACTGATGCAGTTTTCGTCACAAAAAACCTTAAGTCTAATGCGTCGGTTTCTCACGCCGAACACGCCACTCCATGCCCAGTGGTTCCTCACAGGACGATGCAATTACAAGTGCCGAAGCTGCGGCGTTTGGCGAGAAAAAAACCAAACCAACGAACTCTCCACGAAAGAAGTAAAACTTGGGCTAGATGCTCTAAAAAGAGTAGGAATTGCAGAAATCGTGCTTTCCGGCGGAAACCCGCTACTCAGGGAGGATATTGACGAAATAATCGAGTACGCCTCCAAACATTTCATAACCACAGTTTACGATAACGGCAGTATGGCGGTCAAAAAAATCGCCGCGCTTCGAAACGCTGACTTTGTCGCCATATCTTTAGACACTTTGGATGAAAAGAAGAATGATTATATGCGGGGCGTTAAAGGCGCGTGGAAAAAGGCTATGGAAGCCATCGAAACACTTCATAAAGAAGGAATCAACGTGGGTGTGGCGCCGACGATTTCGCAACTGAACATTCACGAAATAGAGGAGTTCACACGGTATTTTACTGACCGCGGAATTCCGGTTTGGTACGCGGTGTATTCTCATGATGACGTGGATGGTTCGTTGTTCGGCATAGGTGAAAAGAGTGACGAGTTGGAGATTGTTGACAAAAATGCCATGGTGAAACTCTGTGATGCATTGAGGGAGATGAAAAAAGAGAGAAACGGGGTATTCATAACGAACAAAACTCTTGAGGCATTAAGGCGGCTGTTCTTGACGGGCGAAAGAACATGGAAATGTCGTGCATTACAGAATTTTTGCATGGTTAACCAGTTCGGGCAAGTGTCTGGATGCCATCTTTATCAGCCCGTTGCAATGGTGACGGAGCTTCCGAAAGTTTGGAGGAGCAAACGGTTCGACTCGCTTCGGGCAAAATACAACTCTTGCCAAAAATGCACGTACATGTGTTATCTTTTCTACTCAATCCACAGCGGAGTCCACGGTAACCTCGAAATTCTCAAGGATCAACTGAAAAACGCCAAATTGCTCATCTCGAATATGTATGAACAGTAACAAAGCGTTACCTAAAATTCCATGTCAGGAAGCGCCAACGAAAAACTATTCTGAACAGGAAAAACAGATTCTGGGGGTTCGATGTCTTCTAAAAACCCAAACAAGCCATTCGTTTTTTCTCGAAAATAAACCGCAAAAAGAACATCAAACCCGACAACCTCTTTACCGTCTGCCTCAAAAATTCTCCGCGGACCAGCGTCCTTGGGCTTCCTCAACTCCAAAATCGCTGGAAGAAAAAGCACAATGAAAAGCAAGAACACAGCGAACAACACGAGCGCCAAGATTTGCGGGGCCGAGATCGGAATCGGAATCAATTTTTATCTTTAACACTTTTTGTGCAGACACTCCATATAATTGTTTCCATAGCCGTTATGTAACGTTTTTTCCCATCTAAACTGCTTCGTACCCATTAATTTTAACCAAAAAAGCTCGATAAACGCCTTGGTGCAGATGGCTATGTTAATAAAGAACGTGAGGAACAACAGTGGAATCAACCAATAAACACGAGAACGATCGTCCAAGTAGGCGCCTATGCCGATCTCGAAAAACGGCGCAAAATTCCCAACCGCGCTGTAAAGCGAAAGCGGAACGAGAGCCCAAAGCGACAAAAACCAAAAATTTGGGTTAGAAAAATACAAGGCGGCACCCACTATCCAAGCCAGCAAAACAATAATGGGAACAAAATAAATGTTAAGCAAAAGCAAGCCATCGAATTTTTCTCTTAACCTCAAATTCTTAGACTTTATAAAATTGAATAGATGCTTAAAAGCGCACTGCATATGCCCCTTTGCCCATCTACTTCTTTGACTCCAATAATAACGCCAATTTTCAACTGCTTCCTCGTAGCTCTCTGCATCATTCACGTAGCGAATCTTGTATCCAGCAAGGTAACAGCGAAAAGTCAAATCCGTGTCCTCAGCCAAAATATTACAATCCCAACCGCCCAAAGCACGAATTAACTCGCTTCTGAAGCCACCCACGGTTCCGCCGAATTGCGGAATCAATCCTAGATCTTCTCGAGCCTTTTGATCCACACGGTAACCTGCGATTCTTTCCAACGCAACCAATCGGGTAACGAGCGAAACTGGCTCGTTTAGAACTGTAACTCTCCCTTGAACTGCCCCAATTTTTGGGTCGCGAAAATGCGCGTTAAACCTTTCTATGATGTCGCGTTTGGGATAGTAATCGGCGTCAAAACAATATATGACCTCGCCAATTGCGTGTGCTAAGCCTTCGTTCAACGCATGTGGTTTTCCTTTACCTCCGTTAACGTGGTCACGGTGGATTACTTTGATAAATCCGTGTCTTTTTGCAAATTCATCCGCAATTTCTCCTGTTTTATCTCGAGATGCGTCGTTTATTACGATGATTTGGAGTTTGTCCTTCGGGTACGTCAACTCGCACATTCTTTGAAGAAGACGCCCGATCACGTTTTCTTCGTCATTTGCTGGAATAAGCACTGAAACGTGTGGTTCAAATTTTTCGCCTTTATTCTCGGGTAGCCTCTTCTTTGCACGATATAAGACTGCCAGCGTGAAGATGTAGTGGCGCACTAAGTACAAAGCCAAAAGAAGAACCAAGAACACGAAAGCGATCTCCAGAATCAAAAACTCTCACTCCTTCCCCTCACTGAAACCAAAACGGAAAGCCCAAAAGCCCACATCGAAACAACCCAAAACAACTCAAAAAAAGGGCAAACCATCAAAAACAAACAACCAAAACCATCACCACAATAATGGGCAAGATTGGCCGCAATAAAAGACAGAAAATACTCCCAAACAAACCCTACAACATGACCAGCCGTCAAGAGAACAATTTTGTAAAAGAGCGATCCAGTTAATGGAAAAACCAAAAACACAAACAATGCATCAAAAAACAGGACCACCAACGAAACCAGAGAAAACCCAAAGAAAACATACGGATAAACCCATGACAAAAGAAACAACAAGATAAACGCGTAGGTTCCCATAGTCACATGAAAAAGATTCGGGTTCACTGCGAGATACTCAAGGCTACCATTATCCGATTTAATCGTTTCTTCCTCCCTAACGATCCCTTGGAAATGGTAGAACTTTGTTATAGAAGAAAACTCCATAAAAAACTTTCGGGAAGATCGGAATCGTCAGGTTTTAACGAAAAACTGATATGCGTAGAAGGATAGAATGAAGGTTCGGAGGATAAACTCTTGCCACTGTATATTCTTATGTCGACCCTTACCGATGAAGGCTGGAAAACAGTTAAAGAAAAACCCGAACGCATCAAAGAAGTCAACCGGGAAATCGAAAAATACGGCGTTAAAGTGCTTTATCAATACGCAACGCTTGGTCCTTACGATTTCGTTAACATCGTAGAAGCCCCTGACAACAAAACAATCGCACGCGTATCCATAGAACTAGGCTCACGGGGCACGATTCAAATCAAAAGCATGCCTGCAATTCCCATAGACGAATTCATTAACGCCGTCAAAAAATAACCCCAACTTTCTCTTTTTCTCAGAGTCGCCTAAAATTTTGACACCACTGAAAGAATTTCATCCAAGTCTTTCACGACAAAGTCAGGACGTACGGCTGCTTTTTCCAAGTCTGTCAATCCGTAGAACTGTGAGGGAATAAAAATTGTCTTCATGCCCACACTCTGAGCGCCCTTAATGTCCTCCAATGGGCTATCGCCTACATACGCTACTTCTTCGCCAGTTGCACGCAGTTTGTCTAGGATTTCTCGAAAAACCTTGACGCTTGGTTTGCGCCAACCAAAATCTTGCGAAACTAGCACATGGTCAAAATAGTGTTTTATGCCGAGTTTTCTTAAGCCCGTATGAACAACAGGCGCGTAAGTGAAATTTGAGACAAGCCCCAACGCAAAGTCTGGCGACAGTTTTTCTAGAACCTTCGTGGCGTTCGGTCTCAGTTTTAATGACGCTATGTAATCTTCGAAGAAAGAATTGATTGCCGTGGTGATGGTTTTATCTTTGGGGGTTGTTCGGTATCCCAACATGTTTAGCGCCTCAGATACCCAGACAGCGTTGGTGACTTCCACCAGTTTTTCGTAACGTATAGTCCTGTATTTTTGGTGTGCCTTTTCGTAAGCGTCAATGAATCGAGAGTAGTCCATTTTAAAACCAGCGGCCCCCAGGCTTTCGTACAGTTTTCTTTCGGATTTTTCAAAGGAATACTCTTCCACCGTGGCAAGCGTGCCTATAAAATCGAAAATCACCGCGTTCAATGTCGTCATCATTTCTGTCCTCCGGTAATCGACATTTTTCGTTTACGAACATGATAAATCTTGCTTGATTTATACAATATGCTTTGGGAAATTTTAATTTGGAAGCAACCCTCTTTCTAATAAGCATTCGTTGTGCAACGCGGCCGTAGTCTAGCCTGGTTAGGACGTCGGCCTTCCAAGCCGTTAACCCGGGTCCAAATCCCGGCGGCCGCACCATTCGACTAAGTTTTTAGGGTCAGTTTTGCAGCCAAGAGGTATTGTGTTTTAGAGCGAAGGATAAATAGAAGTGATAACGAAGCCATTATGGCACAGTGGGGACTGTCGCGGTTAAAAACGCAGTTGAGTTTGTAGGGACGCCGTCGCAAGATGAAGAGCGAAAAAAAGACCGTGAAGGCCAAGAAGGTTCCTTTAGTTTCAATAGTCATACCTGTCCATATCAAAGCCAAAGCGGAGAACTGCTTAAAAGCGCTCAAGCGGCAAACGTACCCAAACATAGAGATAATCACCATAGACCGCAAGGGGTTTCCGGCGGAGAAGAGGAACTACGGGTTTACAAAAAGCAAAGGAGAATATGTTTTCTTCTTGGACGAAGACGAATACCTAAGCCCAACAGCCATCAAAGACTGCGTTAGAGAAGCCGAGAAAGGCTACGACGTGATCGCCATTCCCATCATAAAAAAACCGCCCGTTTCATACATGTCAAGATGCATCGCCATAACACGAACAAACACGCCTAAAATGATGTTCTTCAAGCGAAGCGTATTGGAAAAAATTGGGCTGTTTAACCCAAAGTACGTGCTGTGTGATGACGTGGAAATTCTGGAGCGTGTCATAAAGAATAACTACCGAATAGGCAAGGTGTCCACGTGCTTTATGCTGCACGACGAAGAAACAACAGTGAGGGGTGTGTTGTTCAAGAGCCTTTTCGGAAGAAAACCCTTCAGCGAAATCGCCTATGTCTGTCAGCTTCCTGAACTAGTGCGGATAACAGGTCTAGGCACAACTTCGACCAATCGTGCAAGAATATTTAGACGCCTCCTAAAAGAACCCGTCTACATTCCTGGAGTCTTGTTCGTCATGGGACTGCGGTTTCTAATCCGTCGAATCCCATAACACGTGTCTTTTAGCTTTAAGCATGTTCAACCAAACTCGTG
>JAWBOF010000079.1:0-6569 GCA_038826685.1 Bathyarchaeia archaeon | reverse complement strand
TCTTTTGCTTGTGCGGTTTTTGATAGTTTACGGAAGACTTACCGTCTCGTGACGCCTCAAGACTGGGTGAGGTAGGATGTCAGAAAAAAGAAAATGCTTGGCAGTTGTGCGTGTGCGCGGAGTGGGAGACGCGTCTGTTGAAGTACGAGAAACGCTTAAACTGCTTCATTTAACCCGAAACTGTCACGCCACGTTAATCACTAACCGACCATCCTACCTTGGCATGCTGCAAAAGGCTCAGCACATGGTTACGTGGGGCGAAATTTCTAAAGAAAACATAGTGCTCCTCTTGAAGGAAAAGGGTCGTCTTGTAGGCAACAAGAAAATTTCTCAAGAATACCTGCAAAAGATTGGCTACAAATCGTTAGATGACTTGGCTGAAGCCTTGTTTAATGGAGAGATTGAATACAAAAACCTTAAAGACATAAAGCCCGTCTTTCGTCTTCACCCACCATCAAAAGGGTACAAAGGCAAAGTTAAGAAAACCTACACGATGGGAGGCGTTACAGGATACCGCGGCGAAACTATAAACGACCTTGTAAAACGAATGGTTTAACAACTTGAACACTCATTAGTCAGAAGAATTGCGTGAAGGAAAAAGGCCATGACTCGTAAACTGAGAAAAAGCCGAAAACTTCGTGGCTCCAGAACATGCGGTTACGGGAGACAAGGTCAACATAGGAAAACCTCTCAAAAAGGCGGAAGAAACGTAGGTAGACACAAGGGCTTGTGGAGTTATGTTTTGAGGCATGAGCCGGACTATTTTGGAAAGAAAGGCTTCCGCTCAGTACAAAGCCTTCATCGAAGGGTCAACGTGATTAACGTCGGAGAACTCGGGTCGCTCGCGGAAAAACTCGAGGCACAGAACCAACTGGAACGAAAGGATGGAAAAATCATGTTAGATCTCGAAAAACTTGGCTACACCAAACTTTTAGGCACGGGCAAAGCAACCGAGTCTATGCTCGTAAAAATCTCCTCATACTCAGCGTCCGCCGCGAAGAAAATCGAAGAAGCCGGAGGACAAATACTAGCAGAACCCTCAACAGAGCAGGCGGAAACCGTTAAAAGTTAATTAATGGGAAAAATGCATTCTCATAGAATGATGCTAACGTAGAAGGCAAAGGTACATGGCGGGAAAATTCCTCAGAGCGTTCAAGCCGATTTCACGGTTCATGCCTGAAATAAAGGCGCCCGAACGCAAAGTGGGGTTTAACGAAAAAATCTTCTGGACGATCTTAGCCTTGGCTTTGTACCTTGTCATGGCAGAAATCCCGCTGTATAATATCCAAAGCCCAGGCTGGGAACTGTCGTATCTGAGAATAATCTTTGCCTCCAACCGAGGCACGTTGATGGAACTTGGCATAGGTCCAATCGTGACGGCGGGTATTATTCTTCAACTTTTAGGCGGTTCTGGAATTATCGAGTTAGACATGAGCAATCCTGAAGATCGAGGCTTATTCACAGGCGCCAGCAAGTTCTTTTCCATAGTGTTAACAGGAGTTCAAGCCTCTGCGTACCTTATCGGCGGCGTCTACGGAAACCTTAACCCCATAACGTCTATCATCGTGTTCCTCGAACTCTTAGCCGCCGGCGTAATCGTCATGCTCTTAGACGAAATGGTCCAGAAAGGCTGGGGATTCGGAAGCGGCATCAGCCTCTTCATCATGGCGGGAGTAGCACAAGTAATTCTGTGGAACTCGTTCTCGCCAGCACCTATAGGGCCTGGCGAAAGCGTCGGCATCTTCGTTACGCTGGGGCAAAGGCTATTGGGCGGAGGCAGCGTTACCGATTTATTCATCCGACCTCAAGGGTATCCTGGGCTTTTAGGTTTTATCGCCACCATCGTCGTTTTTTTCATAGTGATTTACGCCGAGGGCGTCAGGGTCGAGTTGCCTATTTCGCACGCTGATTACCGTGGTTTTCGTAGCCGATATCCGATAAAGCTTCTTTATGTTTCCAACTTGCCGGTCATTTTTGCATCGGCTCTTTTCGCTAACGTTTACTTCTTTGCTCAACTATTTTGGAGCCAATGGAACCGTAACAACGAAAACTTTTGGCTTAATCTTATAGGGACATTCACGACCGACAGTCAAGGTCAACCTCAACCTACAGGCGGGCTGGTCCATTACGTAATAGGGCCAAGAAGCCTCCTCGAAGTGCAAGCAGATCCAGTCAGAGCGGTTGTTTTCGTGTTGATTATGGTAAGTTTCTGTGTCATCTTCTCTCTCACGTGGCTTGAGGTCGGCGGCTTGGGACCTAAAGCCGTAGCCGAGCAACTCGTAGACTCTGGAATGCACATTCCAGGCTATAGACGGTCGAGCAAGCCGATTGAGCTTGTTTTGAAACGTTACATTCCGCCGGTTACTATTCTGGGCGGAATCATCGTGGGTGTGATTGCGGCGTTTGCTGATTTCTTCGGTGTGTTCGGCAGCGGTATGGGTATTCTGCTTTCGGTAGGCATAATTTATCAGTATTATCAATTGTTGCTGCAGGAACGTGCGGCTGAGATGTTTCCTGCTTTTCGCCGCGTGCTCGGCGGTTAACGTTTCTGACGTGTTTCTTGATGCCTTGATGAAAACAGTTAAGAATCTGAAGTGTAAACAAGTGGCATAGAACTGTAAGACTATGGAGAATTGAGCGTATGTGGTTGTTGGAGCCTACCATTCCTAACTCGACAATCTTCGTTTTTCTTCTAGCGCTTCTTCTAACGTTGATTACTTCTTTGGCGAATCGTCTTTTAACAAACCGTGAACAACTCCGCGCTTGGCGAAAGGAAATTTCTGATTGGCAGAAAGAATTTAACGAAGCCAGAAAAAGTGGGGACAAGAAGCAGTTGGAAAAAGTTATGCGGAAACAGAAGCAAGTCATGCAGATTCAGTCAAAAATGTTCACGCAACAAATGAAAGTATCCCTCATCTTCATAATCCCGTTCTTCCTCATCTGGACATGGCTAAACGGACTGTACGTCGTCGATGGAAACTTGGTAGCCGTGGCGTATTTTCCCGGCGTCGGCGGGATACCCGTGTTCTACTGGTACTTGCTCTGTTCGCTTTCATTCGGCGCGTTGATTTCTCGTTTGCTGGGCTTGGGCATCGGGATGGGAGAAGAACAATGAGACGTGCCTTAAGGACGACAACAAAAAAACGTGCACAAGTTCGTCTTCCGGGCAAACGCTCCGCCATTCATTTTAAAAAAGAAAGAGTCAAGGGCGCCCACTGCTTACGATGCGGGCAATTGTTGTCTGGAATTCCACGGTTATCGCCGTCAAAAATGAGCCGACTCGCTCTGACTGAGAAAAAAACTGAACGCCCCTTTAGCGAACAACTATGCCACAATTGTCTTCGAACACTAATCAAGCAAGCCGTAAGAACCTCCACACTTTAAGTTGCAGGACGAACAAACTTGGTTTTGAAACAACGAAAGAACACGCGAAAAAACCTCGTCATCTGCATCTGCGGGCTGACTGCAAGCGGAAAAAGCACTGTTGCGAGAAAAGTGGCTGAAAAATACAACATGCGTCTTTATTCAGGAGGGGACGCTTTAAAGGCTCTCGCCCAAGAAGCGGGCTATACACCCACAGACCGAGGCTGGTGGGAATCAAAAGAAGGCTTGAATTTTCTCAACAGAAGGCTTAATGACCCCGACTTTGATAAGAAAGTGGACACGAAACTTTTGGAAGTTGCTAAAGAAGGAAACGTTGTACTGGACAGTTGGACGATGCCGTGGCTCTTGAAAGGCGGCTTTAAGGTTTGGATTGACGCATCCAAACAAACTAGGATCAAACGCCTCGCAAAAAGAGACCACATCAGCATAAAAGAAGCCTCACAAGTTCTGGAAGAGAAGGAGGAAAAGACAAAAACCATTTATAAACGTCTCTACGGCTTTAACCTCGGCGAAGATTTTTCTCCGTTTGACCTTATTTTAGACACGGACAAACTGGACGCCGACGAAGTTTTCCAAACAGTGTCACTAGTTATCGACCACATGTTACTCAGAAAAACCCAGCCAAATCAGTGAAATTAATATATTAGTGGATGCATTCTTTCAAAAGCCACAGGAAGGAACGAATGTGCCAGCAATCGAAGTTGGAAGAATATGCGTGAAAACCTTCGGCAGAGAAGCGGGAAAAAAATGCGTTATAGTCGACGTTATTGACAAGAACTTCGTCCTCGTCACAGGACCAAAAAACATAACTAAAGTAAAAAGAAGAAAAGTCAACATCAACCACATTGAACCCACGACAGAAAAAATCGACATCGCCCGCGGCGCCACCGACGAAGAAATCGCCGAAGCGTTAAAAGCAGCAGGCAAACTAGACGTCATGGCGACGCCCGTAAAGCCTTCTCTAAAATAACTCTTCATTAAACACTCCCGAATCTCACCTAACCCTTTTTTAACTCAGACTCCTATTCAGCACTTTAGGAGAATCACGATGCCGCGAATCACTCCTCCATGGGAAAAAACACACACATTACTAATCAAAGCCGAGGAAGCCACCGACCCACGCTACGGCCATAAACCCGAGCACCGCCCACTACAGGAATACCTGCGTTTTGGCGTGATAAACCTGGACAAACCCGCCGGGCCGTCGAGCCACGAGGTCACTGCTTGGGTTAAACGTATTCTACGCCTCGAGCACGCTGGGCACGGCGGAACCTTAGACCCAAAAGTGACCGGTGTGTTGCCTGTGGCTTTGGCTGAGGCTACTAAAGTGATTCAAGCATTGTTGTTAAGCGGTAAAGAGTACATCTGCGTCATGAGGCTCCACGGCGAAGTCTCAGAAGCCGATGTAAAAACAGTTTTAGACGAGTTTCAAGGACCGATTTATCAACGCCCACCGTTACGGGCATCCGTCAAACGGCAACTGCGAACACGGAAGATTTACTATCTGGATTTTCTTGAAGCAGAAGGAAAAAACGTTCTCTTCAAAGTAGGCTGCGAAGGCGGAACCTACATCCGCAAACTTTGTCACGATTTAGGCGAAGCCTTAGGTTGCGGCGCTCACATGCAAGAGCTCCGTAGAACCCGTGCGGGGCCGTTTACTGAAGATGATGGCTTAGTTAGTCTTTATGATGTTTCATACTTTTTTAGTTGTTGGAAAGAAAAAAACGACGAAAACGCTCTTCGCAAATTCATTTTTCCAATGGAGAAGGCGTTGACGTTGTTTCCGAAGATTTACGTGCGTGACTCAGCCGTAAATGCTCTTTGTTATGGGGCGCATCTAGCGGCGCCTGGCGTGGTTTCCTTGGACACTGATATTCAACCGAGGGATGTTGTGGCTGTTTTTACACAGAAGGGTGAGGCCGTAGTTTTGGCTCGGACGTTGATGTCTGCTCGGGAGATTTTTGAAATGGAGCATGGATTGGTCGCGGAAACTTTACGAGTGCTTATGCCTCGTGACGTTTATCCTAAAATGTGGCGCAGTGAATAGCGTATGAGAAGAGATTTCATCAAGAAGCCAGAAACGAATCATTACTTTTCTCGAAGCCCCATGTCCAAGCCTCGTTTCGGCTTAATTCGGGCTCATTTGCGGGGAGGGTTCTTCGAGTTTTTAACAGCGTCTGGGGTCTTTTCCAAGACACGCATTGACTTGGGCACTCGTCTACTCATCGAATCTATGGTTTTCCCAGAAAACGGTTGCATGCTGGATTTAGGGTGCGGTTACGGCGCCGTGGGAATAGTGGCGGCGAAGTTGAACCCGCACACCCATGTGGTTATGGTAGACGTGAACGAACGGGCGATACGGTTGGCAAAGAAGAACGCAAAAATAAACGGCGTCGTCAACGTAGAATTCAAGCGTGGCTTTCTCTACGAACCAGTAAGCAACATGCATTTCGAGACAATATTAACCAACCCGCCAGTAAGCGCTGGCATGAAGATAATTCACCCGATGATTGAACAAGCACCGCAACACATGGCGAAAAACGGCACGTTCCAGATGGTTGTCCGCTCTAAAATCGGCGGAAAACCGCTAATGCAAAGGATGATAAACACGTTCGGGAACGCTGAAATCTTAGCCCGACAAAGCGGCTACCGCGTGCTGATTTCAAAAACTTAAAACACCACTGCAGTAGATTAAGGAACAGAGTGCCGGGGTCTCCTAGTCTGGAATGGAGCAGGCCTGGAGACGTGCGAAACATGAAAACACGCCTAACAGCCTGTGACCCTTCTGGGTCGCGTGGGTTCAAATCCCACTCCCGGCGCTTATGCCTAACCATTAATGTAATTTGATACGAGTAGGAAAAAAAGCAGACTTGTATTTTTAACAGAAATTTTTGTGAGCCTCTATTGATACTTGGAGCAAGATAGTATGAGCAGATAACAAAACGCCACAAAAAACCAAACACACTGCCCCTAACAACACAAGATAAGATTAAACCCCACCTCATCCAACATTCCCCCTAAAACCCCAAAATAAAAAAGAACCCTCACACCCAAAAGTGAACCTACGCTTCTCTATTCATATTTGGGGCATATTTGGAGCCTAATTGGATCATATATGGAAGAGGACCTAGAAACGCGGCGCACAGCCACAAAACACCGCTAAACGGTTTCTTTCACCCAAGCCT
>JAWBOF010000078.1:0-6576 GCA_038826685.1 Bathyarchaeia archaeon | reverse complement strand
ATGACGTAGTCTACAATTTCTTTTCGTGCGGCTTGGTCGAAATTTCGAACCGTTTCGTTTTGGATGTGCACGTGATATCCCCTGTGCCCAGAAAAATACACTCGGGTTTCATCGGGTGAAAAGCCGAAGTCGTTGATCAGCATATCTAAGAGTTTTTCGGTTTCTCTTTTTGTCGTCTCTAAGCAAACTTCGCAAATCCATGTTTTTGTTTCGATTTTCTGTGACCCACAAGAAGGGCACTCTTTAGGCGTAGCCCCTTTTCCCACAAAATTGCAGTTGCCACAAGTCCACGTGTCGTGTTCTTTACCGCACGGGGTTTGAATGTGGTCAGCGTCGATGTCGAAGATGAGGTCGGCGCCCCCCCAGCCTTTTTTATTCATTTCGTCTGCCGCTGGATTATCGTAATAAGCACTGGAGTAGTAAACGTCCGAAGGAACCAGTTCGCACAAGAACTCCCTAAGCTGATCAAACTGCAAAAAACTTCTGTGCCTTACCATGGTTTTTTCCTTAAAAAGCAAAGCCCCAAACTCCCGTTTCTCCAAGGAAATCGGCAGAGCGTCTTCTGGAAAACAGTTCTGGTAATACTCCAGAAACTTGCTCTGGACGAATTTTAACGTTTGAGGCTGCATCTTTCTCACAATCTCATGTTTGACTCTGCTATTTTAGTTTCTCCATCCCCCGCACGTCTGGATGACGACTGGTTAAACGATAGTTATTAAAACAATTTCTTCTTACAAAGTTAGACAACAAAGAAGTGCAAACGAATGGAGAAACTCGTAGTCACAGGCGCAAGCGGACTGCTGGGAAGCAAACTCGTGGAAATGGCCAAGAAATCCTACGAAGTAATCCCAACTCACAGTGGCGTTCCCTTGTTCACGAATTCAATAAGAATGGACGTTACAGACTTCAATCAGGTTTCGGAAGTTTTCAACCGGACCCGCCCCGATTTCGTGGTCCACGCTGCGGCGATGACAAACGTTGACCGATGTGAAACCGATAAGGAAAGCGCATGGAAAATCAACGTGCAAGGCACGGAAAATGTTGCGAAAACATGCGTGAAGTACGCTGCAAAACTGGTTTATGTTTCAACAGATTACGTTTTTGACGGCGAAAAAGGACTCTACAGCGAAGAGGACGCGACAGCGCCTGTCAATTATTATGGCTTCACGAAACTGGAAGGCGAAAACAAAGTTAAGCAGCACTGCGAAGACTACGTAATCGCCCGCACGAGCGTCCTTTATGGTTGGCACGAACAAAAAGCAAATTTTGCCACATGGGTGATAAACTCGTTAAGAAACAATGTGCCCATAACCGTGGTAGACGACCACTTCAACTCACCCACGCTCGCGGACAACCTCGCAGAAATCATACTCGAAATGCTCAGGAAAAACCTCGCGGGCACGTACCACACTGCTGGAGATGAACGGATAAGCCGATACGATTTTGCAAAGACAATCGCGCGGACGTTCTTGCTTAATGAAGAATTGATTACGCCGACAAAGATGAATCAACTAAAAGCATGGGTAGCCAAAAGGCCTCGAGATTCCTCCTTGAACGTGAACAAGGCCAAAGAAACGTTGAATACAAGGCTTATGAATATAAAAGAAAGTCTAACACGGCTTAAAGAGCAGGGGTTCGTAAACTTCCGTTAGTTTTAAGAACAAGGTTCCGAAAATCATGGCTATGGTGACGATTTGAAAGGCATAATTCTTCACGGAGGCGCTGGAACTAGGCTTAGACCTTTAACGCACACTGGCCCAAAACAACTCATCCCCGTCGCAAACAAGCCTATCTCGCAATACGTGTTAGAAGACCTCGTGAAAGCGCAGATTCAAGACATTGCCATCGTGCTAGGCGACGCGTCTCCGCAGAAAGTGAAGGAACACTTCCAGAACGGCGAAAAATTCGGCGCAAAAATCACCTACATCAATCAAGGCGAACCGAAAGGTATTGCCCACGCTGTCGGATTGTGCCGAGAATTCACGAAAGACGACTCATTCGTTGTTTATTTGGGCGATAACATGCTTAAGGGCGGAATAAAAGAATACGTAAAGAAATTTAAAGAATCAAATTACGATGCCATGGTTCTTCTCTGCGAAGTTAAAAATCCACAACAGTTTGGAGTGGCAACATTTGACGACAAAAAAAGACTGGTCAAGCTTGTTGAAAAACCCAAAGAACCGCCCAGCAACTTTGCACTAACTGGAATATACTTTTTCACGCCGAAGATTTTCGATGCAATCGATAAACTCAAACCGTCATGGAGAGGCGAACTTGAAATCACAGAAGCCCTTCAACATTTGATTGAAACAGGACGTAACGTTGGCTACCAATTCGTGAAGGGCTGGTGGAAAGACACGGGAACCACCGAAGACATTCTCGAGTCAAACAGGCTCGTTCTAGACGACTTGATCCCCGAAACACTGGGCACAGTAGAAGACGGGGCTACGGTTCAAGGAAGAGTTGCAATAGGAGAAAACACGATTATAAAATGCGGTGCGTTGATAAGGGGACCGGCTATAATAGGAAAAAACACGATAATCGAAGGCAACACGTTCATCGGGCCGTACACCAGCATCGGCGACAACGTTCACTTCAAGCAGGGTGAAATAGAAAACTCCATAGTAATGAACCATTGCTACATAGATTCGACCGAAAAAATAATAGACAGCCTAATCGGCCACCACTCAACAATAACCGCAAATCATAACCGCCCAAAAGGTTTACGGTTAATCGTGGGCGAGAATGCGAAAATAGTTTTGTGAGGGAAAGGAATGATTGAAGGCGTAACAACCAAACCACTCAAACTTGTCGCGGACGAAAGAGGCTGGCTGATGGAAATCCTAAGAAGCGACTGGGATGTCTTCAAAAAATTCGGCCAAGCCTACGTAACCGTCGCGTACCCAAACGTAGTGAAAGCGTGGCACATGCACAAAAAACAAACCGACAACATCACCTGCGTAAAAAGCATGATAAAACTTGTCTTGTACGATGGAAGAACAGCATCCAAAACAAAAGGGGAAATCAACGAATTCATAATAGGCGAAAAAAACCCACTTCTAGTCTCCATACCGCCAGAAGTTTGGCATGGGTTCAAGGCAATCGAAGACACGGCGTTCATAGTCAACGTGCCCACCGAACTATACAACCACAAAAACCCCGACGAACACCGACTGCCCCCCGACACGGACAAGATTCCCTACGACTGGAAACTCGCCCCTTGGCTGAAGCACGGGTGACCCCATGCGGATACTAGTCACAGGCGGCGCAGGCTTCATCGGCAGCAACTTCATCCACCACATGCTCTCGCAACACTCCGACGCGGAAATCGTGAACCTCGACCTTCTCACGTACTCGGGCAGGCTAGACAACCTAAAGGACATACAAGACGATAAACGATACAAGTTTGTAAAAGGCGACATTCGCGACGAAAAACTAGTGGAACAACAAGTAAAAAACCACATCGACACCATAGTAAACTTCGCCGCAGAATCACACGTTGACAGGAGCATAACCGCCGCGGACGCGTTCGTTTCAACCAACGTCTACGGAACATGCGTCCTACTTGAAACAGCGAGAAAACATGACATAGGCAAGTTTATACAAATCTCCACAGACGAAGTCTATGGGTCTATAGAAAAGGGCTCATTTACTGAAACCGACCCATTAAACCCTTCCAGCCCCTACTCCGCCAGCAAAGCCGCCGCCGACCTCCTAAGCCTCGCCTACCACAAAACCTACGGCTTAAACGTAACCATCACACGAAGCTCCAACAACTTTGGTCCACGGCAACATCCAGAAAAACTCATCCCCAAACTAATAATCCGAGCGCTACACAACCAAGTCCTCCCCATATACGGCACGGGCAAACAAGTACGCGACTGGATTTACACCGAAGAAAACTGCAAAGCAATAGACCTAGTTCTGCAAAAAGGCAAAGCCGGCGAAATCTACAACATCGCCTCAGGAAAAGAACTCACCAACCTCGAAATCGCAAAACTTCTACTAAAACTGCTAAAAAAACCAGAGAAACTAATAAAATTCGTCGCCGACAGACCCGGACACGATTACAGGTATTCGCTCGAGACGTCTAAGATTAAAATGTTAGGATGGACGCCGCACGGTTCTTTCGAAAAACATCTTCGGAACACTGTGGATTGGTATGTTTCGAATAAGTGGTGGTGGCAACCCTTAATAAAGGACAAATTCTTCCAAACAAACACGCCTTGGAAATAGTCTTCTTTTATTTGCCGTAGCCTTTGAGCGCAGATTTTCTCACATTTGAGACTTTGACACCTTCACAAACATCTCCTCAATTTTCGGTAAGATCACTTGCATATCGTATTTTTTCGCCGCGTTTTTGGCTTCTTCTGATATTTTTTGGTAGGCACCTGGGTTTTTTATCCAAAGGCTTCGCAGTTGCTCAATGGCTTTAGCGAATTCATCGGCAGTTTCGGCGTAAAACAAAGGCAGTCTTAAATTCTTGTGTGGGGAACTTGGCGTCGTAACAACAGGAGTTCCGCACGCTAAAGATTCAAGTATTGTAACGCCAAACGTATCTGCTCTTGATGGCAGCAGAGCAACATGCGCGGAGGAATAGATTTTCGCAAGTTCATTTTCATCAGAAATATACCCAAGATATCTTATCTTTCCAGTTTTCTTATGGTCAAACCCTGCTACTTTAAACTCGATGTCTTTATGCTTTCGCTTAAGAATTGAAGCGGCTTCAAAAAACGTATCCCATCCTTTTTGCCAAGTCGGTCGTCCAATAAACAATGCCGTAAATTTGTCCGATTTAGGTTTCACGGGATGATAAATTTCAGCGTTAACAAAGTTAGGAATATAAAAGACGTTATTGTGGTAGACTGGAAATTCATTCACTATGTGAATACCATCAAAAGAAGACAAGTCAACCCTGCCTATGGCCTTATACAAAGAACGGGAGATGATGGCCGGAATACCGTAGGTAATAGGCGGCGTTTTGGACAGAAAATACACTTGAGAATGGATGCCTGCTACTCTGGGGCATTTCATTTTGAAAAAAATATTAGAAAGAGGATTATAAAAAACGTAGGCGACATCAGCGTCTAGGCCGTGGTGCCATGATTCTGTGTATAGAATATTTTCGTTTAAAACGTCTTGTGTTTTAAGAACCTTCCGTTTGTGTGGCGTGTATGGTAGTGCCCGTATTTCTATTTTGTGATTTCTTTTCTCTAACGCGTTTGCAACATTTATAGTCCACTTTTCGCCGCCGCCCCCGTATGTAAGGCTAATGTGTAGACAAAACGCTATTTTCATTTTTTTCTCCCTTGAATAGTCTGACATATTCTTTGACTAGAACGTTCCAATATCGGTTTGTTGCCTTTTTCTTTAAATTTTCTGATATTCTCTCTCTTAACGTGTCATTCTCAATTAGAGCTATTATTGCCTTTGCAAGCTCTTTTTCATTATTTGGAGTAATCATTAAGCAGTCTTTTTGGTCTTCAAAATCTCCGATAAACCTGGGAGTCCGTGTGCATATGATTGGTTTTCCATAATCCATGACCCGCGCTGCTGCACCGCTTGCTTCCAAAAACTGATCCGTGTAAGGGAAAACCATTATGTCACTGGATAGGATTTGCTCTTCAAGTTTGTCTTCGCTAAGAAAACCCGGTATGAATTCCACATGCCCTTCAATTTGTAAGGTTTGAACCATTTTATTGAGTTTTTCGATGTAACGCGTTCCTGTCATGCGTTCTTGATGAGGCGAGCCACCGGCAATTGTCAGTTTTACGTTTCTGTGAGAAACTGCGACAATACTGATCGCTCTCAAAAGACTTTCCAACCCTTTTTCCGCCCTTACAAAACCATGAAAAAGAACCCTGACCATCTTACCACTTGACCTTCTGCGTTTAATCGTAGCGTGATTAACGCCGTGCGGAATTACGACTATTTTATCTGGATTAATCTTGTACTCTTCTTGCAAAACTTGTTTCGTTATCTTTGTGTGAACTACGAGTTTGGTCGAAAACGTGCCTAAGGTTCTATAGAATAATGTAAGCAGAATTCTAGTGAACAACTTACTGAAAGAGTGTACATTCTCTTTTTCGATTACTGCCGAAGAGATTACGCCATGTAACGTGATAATAAGTTTAACGTTTAAATTCCTAGTGAGAATTGTGGCGAGTAAAGCGTTAAGAGTCGAAAGCGAGGCATTGTCGTTAAACGTTCTATATTCAATTTGAAAATGAACAATTGAAGGTTTTGTCTGGCTGATTTTCTTAAATAACTGAAAAGGGAGCAGGATTGAATTTCTATTCCAAGCTTTTATTGTCTCAATCATTTTTGAGTTGCCTTTTTCGTCAGTTAGGATAACTACTTCAAAATACTTGGCTAATTCCCGATATAAGTTGAAAGAATAAAATGCAGATCCTGCTTTTTTTGGCGGGTATAATGTTACTACGGCGATCTTCATGTTACCCCTCTATGGTTAATCATGCTCTCTTAAGAACGGTGATACCATCCTCCTCGAATATCACTTGATATAACCCGCTGTTCTTAAGCTCCTCGAATTGTTGTTGAAAAGACTGGTTCCAC
>JAWBOF010000077.1:0-6615 GCA_038826685.1 Bathyarchaeia archaeon | reverse complement strand
TTATGTCGCCCACTTTTACGATGATTTTTATGTTCTTATACGCGTATTCGAAAGTCACAGATCTCATCATAATGCTATTAAACAAGGCAGCATTGAAAAATTTGTCGCCAGCATGCAATAATATAAGCGATGCCTCGCATAAAGTATCAATTCTAGGAGACAAAACCGATGCTGAACACCGAAAAAATCCGACAAGATTTTCCGATATTAAAAAAAGGCATCATCTACTTTGACAGCACATCCAGTAGCTTAACGCCGGAACCTGTGCTTGAGAAGATGCTTGAATTCTATCATGAATACCGCGCCAACGTTGACAGAGGCGTTCATCGGCTTTCCCAAAAAGCGAGTGAGGAATACGAAAAAGCGCACGCGAAGGTGGCGGATTTCCTTAACGCTAAATCGCAGAACGAAGTTGTTATAACAAAAAACACGACTGAAGGCATCAACACGGTTGCTAATGGGGTAGAATGGAAGAAAGGTGACAAGATAGTCACAACGCTTCTCGAGCACCACTCGAACTTTATCGTTTGGCTACGGCTAAAACAACGTTATGGAGTTAAAATTGAGGCAGTCAAGCCAAAACCTCCAGCAGTTCACGGGCTACTGGATGTTGGAGATTTTGAGAAAGCCATTGACGACAAAACAAAACTGGTCGCAGTGACTCACGCCTCAAACGTTCTCGGCACGATTTCTCCAGTGAAACAAATAGCTAAAGTTGCCCACGAGCACGGTGCCCTCATGCTCATCGACGGCGCACAATCAGTCCCCCACATGAAAATCGACGTACGACAAATTGATTGCGACTTTCTCGCGTTTAGCGGCCATAAAATGTGCGGACCTACTGGGTGCGGCGTCTTGTTCATGAAGAGCGAAGTAATGGATGAAATAGAACCGTTAAATATAGGAGGAGGAGTCATCGAGGACGTCGAAATCAACAGTTACACTTTAAACAAGACGTCTAAACGCTATGAAGCAGGCACACCGCCGATCGCGGAAGCCATAGGACTGGGCGCAGCGGTTGACTATCTGCGGAAGATTGGGATGGAAAACATTGAAAAACACGAAAAGAACCTTGCCCAACGTATGCACAGAGAGGTTTCTGAAATCCCGAAAATCGAAGTTTATGGCCCACCGCCTGAGAAGAAAATCAGCATTCTGGCCTTTAACGTCGGCAACTTGAACCCGCATGATGTTGCCTTGGCATTGGATGTGTCGGCTAACATAATGATTCGGTCAGGGCATCACTGCGCCTTGCCACTCGTAAAAAAAGTATTAAAGAAGTCAAGCGTAGCACGTGCCTCAACCTATTTCTACAACACAAAGGAAGAAGTCCACAAACTAGCCTCAGCCCTCCGCGACATAGCAAAAAACCTTACAAGATAACTTTCTCAAATAGGTTGTTTCTTCAGTCCAACGCCCAGAACATACATTTCTGCACTTTTTGCCCTACTCGCAGGAGGTTTAACTATTTCCACTCGAGTAAAATGATTCTTGATTTCGGCAACGAAATCTTCCAGCATATCACCTTGAAAAATTTTGACAAAAAAGTTGCCACCCTGCCGAAGAACTACCAAAGCAATTTGAAGCGACCGTCTAGCCAAGTCTATTTGTCTCGCATGGTCAAGTTCCCAAACACCTGAAAGATTAGGGGACACGTCGGAAATAACAACATCAGCTGGGCGTGGTAAAATCGCTTGAATTTGATTGACAATCTCTTCGTCGATAACATCCCCGAGTATCGTGCAAACGTTTGATTCAGGTAAGGGTTCAATCTCTTTGATGTCTACACCTAAAACAACGCCTTCTTCTCCTACGACTCGGCTCGAAACTTGCAGCCAGCCGCCCGGCGCGGCTCCTAAATCCACAACCACATCGCTTGGTTTCATAAACTGATGTTTGTTGATGGCTTGGAGTAACTTGTACGCCGCTCTTGAGCGGTATTGCTCTTCTTTTGCTTTTTTATAATAATAGTCGCGTCTGTGCTGCTTTAGCCATGTCTTCGGCAAATGTTAACTGTCACCTTGAGGGCTCATCCCAACTATTCCCGATTGTTGTAAAATCCATTCGGTCAACTTTTCACAGTCGTTGGGAGAAGTAGCGCCCCACGAACCACACCGCAAGTTCTCAGCACAAGTTAAACAGGGACAATCAGCAATAGAATTTATCGAGGCAGGTTTCCGTTTTGGATAAAGTCTATAAGTCCATCTTCCCTCACAAAGCTCTTTTTCTCGACGGATTAACCCTTTGTTTTCAAGTTTCAAGGCAACCCTAGACCCCTCTCTACTGCTAGCGCCGAGCTGGCGCCACAAATCCGACTGAAGTATACCGTCGCCGCCTGTATTCGCAATGTGCGAAAGAGCCTTGTGTTCCAAGTCGTTCCTTTTGGGCATATGTATCGGTTCCTTCAAACCCTCCCTAATATATTATGTTCTTTAAGCATAAAAACATGTATGTTAAAAGAGAAAAGTTTGAATTGAAAATGTTTAACAGTGACATCAAACTTTAATTCGATGGTGCAAAAATTGCGAAAAAACTTTGCATATTGCTTAGGCATAGAATCCACCGCAGACGACTTTAGCGTCGGCATAGTTTCTGCTAATGGAGAAATCCTAGCCAACATAATAAGCGCCTACGTACCCGAAGAAGGCGGCATCCACCCTCGAGAAGCGGCACGGCACCATGCGCAAGTCGCTGGCGAAATCTTAGAAAAAGCCTTTCAAAAAGCCGGAATAACTCCAAAGGACGTAACGGTGGTTGCGTTTTCGCAAGGTCCCGGGTTAGGGCCATGTCTCCGAACCGGTGCAACGGCAGCCCGCGCTTTGTCTTCCTATCTTAATGTTCCATTAGTAGGCGTTAATCACTGCGTTGCACACATAGAGATTGGTAAACTAGCGGCACATGCAAAGGATCCAGTGACACTTTACGTTTCTGGCGGAAACACGATAGTTGCCGCTTTTGAGGCGGAACGTTACCGTGTTTTCGGCGAAACATTGGACATAGCCATCGGTAATTGTCTGGATGTTTTTGCAAGAGAAGCAGGTTTCAAGCAGAAAGAGGGAATGCCTTTCGGCGCTGTAATAGAGCAGTTAGCTACACGTGGAAAAGAATTGATACCCCTTCCTTACGTTGTCAAAGGCATGGACTTGTCCTTCAGTGGTCTACTAACCGCAGCGATACAAACACTTCGTAAAGGGAAATACCGTCTTGAGGACTTGTGCTACAGTCTCCAAGAAGTGGCTTTTTCTATGCTAACTGAAGTAACAGAGCGCGCATTAGCGCACACAGAAAAACCCGAAATACTACTAACTGGAGGCGTCGCCGCAAACAAACGGTTACAAACAATGCTCAACTCAATTGCAAACGAGCACAATGCAAAATTTTCTGTGGTTCCAAAGGAATTTGCATTAGACAACGGTGCCATGATCGCTTGGGCTGGCATGCTTGCATTTCAGCATGGAATTACGACTTCTGTGAAAGAAAGTTTTGTCAGGCTAAAATGGCGATTGGAAGAAGTTCACATACCTTGGGTTAAGGAGGCGTAAACTCCGTTTGCTATTAAAAAAAGGAGCAGAAGCCAATCTCTTTCTGGAAAAGTGGCACGGCAGAAAAGTGATAATGAAAAAACGTTTACCCAAACACTATCGCTTGCAACAACTCGATGAGCAAATAAGAACCTATCGAACCATCCATGAACCACAACTTATTCACCGCGCCAAAGAAGCCGGCGTGCCCACCCCGACGATTTTAATGATTGACGTTAAAAACTCCACGATCATAATGGAGTTCGTAGAAGGAAAACAAGTTAAACAAGTTTTTAACCATTTTAAGAAAGAAGAAAGGCTACGACTATGCAGGTATATTGGAGAATTAATCGGCCGTCTCCACTGCAAAAGCATAATTCACGGCGATTTGACGACTTCTAACATGATATTAACGCCTCATGGAAAAGTCTTCTTCGTAGATTTTGGTTTGGGAGAATACTCGAAAGAGCTGGAAATTCGTGGAGTAGACTTGCATTTAATGAAGCGAGCCCTTCAAAGTACACATTTCGGATATGCAGAAGAAAGTTTTAACGCGGTTATGGAGGGCTACGCCTCTGTGATAGGCAGCGACGTGGCGAAAAGCGTTTATGAAAAAATCAGAGAAATAGAAAAAAGAGGAAGATACGTCGCGGAAAGGAAAGAAGGGTGAGGAAACCATGCGTGATGTTTTGAGAAAGGTGGTTTTTCTCGTCACGGGGAACGTTCATAAATTTAACGAAGCCCGTAGTGTACTGAGAGAGTTTGGTTTATCTTGTGCCATGCTCAACATGGACGCTGGGGAGATTCAAGACGATAATTTAGAAAACATAGCCAAAGTCAGCGCTATGGATGCTGGGGAGAAAAGTGCTTTGCCTATAATTGTTGAAGACGCTGGCTTATTTATAGACGCTTTGAATGGTTTTCCAGGGCCGTATTCTTCTTACGTGTTTAGAACCATCGGAATCAAAGGTGTTCTCCAATTGATGAGGAATGTTGAGGAGCGAAGTGCCACGTTCCATGCTGTAGTTGCATTTTATAGTCCAAACGCTAAATCGCTTAGATGCTTCCATGGAAAAGTTCGAGGAAAAATCGCTAGACAACCACGTGGTATTTATGGGTTTGGTTTTGACCCTATTTTTCTACCCCGTACAAGCCCCAGCAAAACCTTTGCAGAAATTTCATTGTCACAGAAAAACATGTATTCGCATCGCGCCGAGGCTTTACGAAGGTTTGCGAAATGGTATTGTAAACATCTTGAACGTAAGAAACTTGAATTGTAGTTGTGCTGAACATAAATCCAGAAATATTTATTAATTATTAATATTCGAGAATAAGTTAGGCATGTGTGGGGGTTTTGGAGTTGGTTAATGTTTTGGTTTGTCCTTATGGGAATTGTGGTAAGGAGTTTTTGCAGCCTGTTTTGCTTACGGATGAGGCTTGTTTGCCTCGTGAGACGTATTATGCTTGTCCGCATTGTTTGTCGAAGTTGGATTTGGTTTTGAAGGATGGGCAGAATGTTGGTGCTGTTGAGGCGGTGGCTTCGTCTGATGTTAAGACTCATGTTTCTGTGAAGGAAACCCCGAAGGAGTGTCGGCATCATCTTGGTTATTTGAGAACGTTGCCGGAGGATGTTTCTATTCCTGATGAGTGTTTGGTTTGCTCGAAAATAATGCGGTGTTACGTTCATGTTAGAAAGTAGAGTTTTTGGTGTTGAAAAAGGGGTTAGCGTTCTCTTAGGCGCTTTATGAAGGCTTTAAGCAGCACGAGGCCTTCGATTATGACTATTATTACTCCAATTATGAACATGAACAGGGGTATGCCGCTGCTGCTTCTGCGTATTCCGATGTAGGAGAAGTTGTAAGCGACGCTTGCTGAGGATGTGGTGTTCAGGTTTTTCACTAGCATGTATGGTGCTGGGCCGCCGGAGAAAGCGTCGAGCCATGAAACTGAAATTGTGCTTGTGATGTTTGGGAAAATTCCGGCTGGTGGGAGGGTGCCGTTTTGGATGTAGCTTTGGTATCTTGTGGTGTTGCATCTTATTTCGGTCATTGTTTTGTTGGTTTGTACGTTGAAAACGATTTTGTCGCCTACGTATACGGTTACTTCGACTGGGCCGCCGTATGTTACGGTTAATCTTAGGGTTGTGTTGATGAGGTAATCCATGGGGCGGCTTTCGTTGAAGGGTGTGGGGGCTTTTTGTTCGTTGTGGCCGAAGTATTCGATGAGGCTTGCTGTGGTGTTTAGGGTTTTAGTGGTGGTTGGGCGGTTTAGTGTGTAGGTGGTTAGGGTGCAGAATGGCGGTACTATGTAGAGCCAGAAGACGAATGATAGGGTTATTAGGAGTATGCCGATGATGAGTATGATTATGGGTCTTAGCTGTTTTCTTAGTGTTTTGCTCAATGGTGTCACCGTTTTTTTGGGTTTTGAGGTTACTATTTTATGAGGATGGACTTTTAATACTTTATGCTGGTTTAGTGTTGTGTAGAGGTATTTGGGTTTTTTGGGGTTTAGTGGGGTGCGTGTTTTGTTTTTGCTGTTTTTTCTTGTGTTATGTGGCGGTTTCTGTTCTGTGCGCTGTGGTTTCTCGGCGCGTTTCTAGGTCCTCTTCCATATATGATCCAATTAGGCTCCAAATATGCCCCAAATATGACGAGAGAACTGTGGGTTCGGTTTTTGTGTTTTGGGTTTAGTGCGGTGTGAGGTATGTTTGGGTGGTGGTGGGTTGGATTTTTCATTTAGGTTTTAAGCATGTTAAGCGTTAGAGGGTTCCTCTTCTCTGCGTGTGTGACAGCACGCCTCTCCCTTCAAGTACCGTTTCTACATAGCACAATACAGGGAAGGGTCTAGGTTGGGTGGGTGCGGAGAAAGGTCGGTTTAAGGGGTGTTTTTTGGGTATGTTTCTATTGTTCCTTGTATTAGTTCTTTCAATGCGTTATGGTCGAATAGTGCGGGATTTTCTTTGATGCGTATTGCGATTATGTCGCTCAGCTGTGCGATTTCTGTTTGGTTTAGAATTTTGTGGTTGCCTTCTTCTAGCATGTCCATGAAGCAGTCGCCGCATAAGCCTTCCGTGTCTATTAAGGTTGTGTCAAAA
>JAWBOF010000076.1:0-6697 GCA_038826685.1 Bathyarchaeia archaeon | reverse complement strand
AGATGGTAGATCGTATCAACGTCATATTTCTTTACTACTGACACGATGCTTTCTTTGTTCGTCGTATCAACGAACTCAAAGGGGCCAGATTCCGCAAGTTTTTCGCTCGGTTTCCTTTTATGTCCTGCTGCGACTACGTTGTCTTTGCCGTATTTTTTTCGAAGTTCAAGCGTTAATTCGGACCCGATTTGTCCAGTGGCGCCAGTTACTAGAATTCGTTTCGTGGATTTTTTTTGCATCTAATTACCCCGTTAACGTGAGGAAAGCATGATTAAGCCTTCCAAAATATAAGAATTTTTCACGTTAAACTTTATTTCTGGCTTGGCGAGTCAATACGTGAGCGAAGAACATTGAAGATTGGCTTTCTTGTCAATCCCATTGCGGGTATGGGTGGAAGAGTTGGGTTAAAAGGCACTGATAACATCGCGAAAGATGCTGAAAAGATGGGTGCTGTGCCAATTGCGCCAACAAGGGCTAGAGAGTTTCTAATAAACCTAAAAAAACTCGAACTTGAAAAACAACTAAAAATCATTACGTGCCCGGCTCCGATGGGGAAAAAAGAAGTGGAAGCAATCGGATTATCTGCAGAAATTTTGCCTCTTAGGCTCGAAGCCGAAACTACAGCGAAGGACACACAAAATGCCGTTAAACTTATGGTGAAAAGAAACGCCGACCTAATCGTTTTTGTTGGTGGCGACGGTACTGCGAGGGATATTTTAAATTCGCTGCAGGCTATGCGAACAAGCGTTCCTGTTTTGGGGGTTCCGTCGGGTGTTAAGATGTACAGCGGTGTGTTTGCAGTGAACCCATCCGACGCTGCGATGGTTGTTAAAGCATACGTGGATAAAGAGACGGAACTTGCCGAGTTTGAGGTTATGGACGCTGACGAAGCCGCGATAAGAAACGATCAATTTAACGTGCATCTTTACGGTTTTCTAGTTGGCCCTTTTCTTCCTATGCGAATTCAAGGAAGCAAGCAAATTTCGCCCGAAACCTTGGACGAACACGAAAACCAGCTTGCGATAGCGCGTTTTATTTTAGAAATAGTTGATCCTGATGGTACGTATATTCTTGGTCCAGGCACGACGGTGAAATGTGTTGCTGAGTTATTGGGGGTGGAGAAAACTTTGCTCGGCGTAGATTTGTACTGCGAGGGAAAACTTGTTAGGGATGTAAATGAGGCAAAATTGTTAAGTACTATTAAAGACTGGGAAAAAACGTGGATTATTCTTTCTCCCATTGGAAGGCAAGGTATACTTTTAGGTCGAGGCAATCAGCAAATCAGCCCAGAAGTTGTGAGGCGAGTTGGTAAGGAAAGAATTGTGGTAGGCGCAACCAGAAGTAAGCTGCAAGGCATAGAGGGTGGGGTTTTGCGGGTTGACACTGGCGATGCTGAAGTCGATAGCTTATTACGTGGTTACGTGCGTGTGGTTACGGATTACAAGGAATGGCGGCTCGTGCAGGTTCAATAATGAATCAAGCGCCAAATTTGATGCTTTTCCCGAGAAGATTTAGCATGATTGGCATTAGGTCCATGCCGCGGATTCTATGCAACCCGCCTTTTGCGCATGCTCTTTCGCTGAATTCTTTTACGTCATCGGTGCGGACGCCTGGACCCGTGAGAATTACTGGCACGGGATCGGCTTCGTGATTTCCAGTTTTGCATGAGGTTGTGTGGTCGGCGGTGACAGCGATTAATGTTTCTTCGTTGTCTATGTTTTTCATTATATGGTTGACCATTGCGTCTAATTTTTCGATCATCTTGATTTTCAGTGCAAATTTTTCGTCATGACTTGCGACGTCAGTGGCTTTGACGTGAGTGAGAATAAAATCATATGATTCTAAAGCTTTTACTGTTGCCTTTGCCTTTTCAACAAAATTTGTTTCGTATGTGCCGCTTGCGCCTTTGACTGGAAGTAAATCCATTCCAGCGATTTTGCACACGCCCTTGACAAGCGGCATGGCTGCTACGACTGCGGCGCGGATTCCGTAACGTTGAGTTAATGGTTCGATGAGTGGTAGGGTTCCGGCGCCTCGGCACAGAACAATGTTTGCGGGGGGTAAGCCTTTTTTTTCTCTTTCTTTGTTGATTGGGTGGTTTTTTAGAGTTTCATGAAAGAGTTGTGTTAGTTTGTTCACGATTTTTGCTGTTTTTGTGGCTTCTGGGGTTTTGTTTATTGGGGTCGCTTGCAGTGTTTTTTGTCCAATCTTTGCGGGGTCTGTGCTGGATACCATGGATGATAGGCCTTTTCCTCTTAGGCGAAGTATTCCTCGGTGTTGGACGGTGTTTTTGAAGAGTATCTTAGCCATGGGAAAATCTTTTGCAGTTTTCTGTAGCGCTTGGGCGAGTTTTGTGGCGCTTGCAGTGTCAATTCTTCCTGCTCGTCGGTCCAGCACGACGAGGTTCTTGTCAACTGTACCGAAATTGCACCTAAAAGCAACGTCATCCGATGAAACTTCGATTCCGAAGCCTAGGGCTTCAAGTGCTCCTCTGCCTGCGTAAACTTTGGTTGCGTCGTAGCCTAACAGTGAAAGGGTTGCTACGTCGCTTCCGGGTACTATGCCTGGTGCAATGGGGTCTATTAGCCCGCAGATGCCTGTTTTTGCGATTTTGTTTAGTGTTGGTTTTTTTGCTGTTTCGAGTGGGGTTTTGTTGTTTAGTTCTTTTATTGGTCTGTCTGCCATGCCGTCGCCGATGATGAGGATTGCTTTCATATGTTGTCACCTTTTTGTGTGTTATTTATTTGTGGGTTTTATTCTTAAGTTTGTGTTTTTTGTGGCTGTGTCGCGCGTTTCTAGGTCCTCTTCCATATATGATCCAATTAGGCTCCAAATATGCCCCAAATATGTTTCTGATTTTGTGACGAGTTGTTGTGTTGTCCTATTGCAGATGTGTTGTTGCATGTGGACGAGTTTGATTAAGTTGAATGTGGCTGTGGCGGGTTGGTGATGGTTTGGGATGGTTGAGGTTTGAGGTTGAGTATTTGCAGTTCTCTTCGTTAGAGCACACACGCCTTCTCCTAGTATCGTTTCTGCATAGCACAATGCACGGTAATCAGGCTTAGTTTCTTCCGAAATAATTTGCGTTACAGTATTATGCAAAAAGAGGGAGGGTATGAGAATGCTCTACGTTTATTGTTTTTTCTGGCTTGGGCTATTTTGTTTGATGTTTGCATAATAACTTAAATTTCCGACGTAATGAAACGCATAGTTATCTAGTTAAGGGTAGATTGATAATAAAAAAAGAGTTTTTGTGGGTTTATTTGTTTGGTTTTGTTCCGAAAGTTTTTTTGACCCATTCCCGCGTTTTGTCCATGTCTTCTCTGAACCGTTTCAGTTCCGCTTCTGTCCGTTTCGGCGCCTTCGGTTCTTCCGCCGGCGTAGCATACACGTCCAGCAAATCGCCCTTCGCATCCTTGCTGATGTGAATGTTCACTTTAAGCCCGATGTTTACTTTCTCGGGGTCGATGTCCCGCATCGTCATGGGCAAACAAGTATTCGTCCCGTCAACACGCACCATAGCGCCCACCAACGGTTGCAGATGAGCCATCGAAGGCCACGCAATAGCCATAATCGTATAGCTGTGCACCACGCCTTTCTTCGGCAGTTCCACCCACGTAGTCTCGGCTAACCGACACTTCGGGTTAAAACAATGCGCACGCGGCGGACAATACACAAGTCCACATTTAGGACACTTT
Source organism: Bathyarchaeia archaeon (assembly GCA_038826685.1). GTDB lineage: Archaea > Thermoproteota > Bathyarchaeia > Bathyarchaeales > SOJC01 > JABFQO01. Next base: position 2,999 of record JAWBOF010000076.1, on the reverse strand, counting down.
GTGCCCATCAGCTTCCCCTCAAGCAAACCCTCGAAAAACCGCGACACCTTGCCGTAACTGTGGTTAAACATGTTCGCATGAGGCCTATGCACAATCATAAACCGCTCGGTTTTCAACGAAGTCAACGTCGGGCCGTCCTTCATCTCAACAATCTTCCAAGCCTCAGGACGCCAACCGCCCTTCCGCACCCAATCGTCCCACCACTTTTCATCGTAGGCCGACTGCTTGATCACTTTCTCAGGACCAGGCTGCTCCATCTTAACCATTCTCATCTCACCTCTCCAAAACCACCACGCCGGCTTGACAGCCCGTGCCACCGTGCCCTTGAATCAAGCCTCGTCTCGCCTTGCTCATCTGACGCTTCGGTGCGCCCCACTTTTTGCCAATTTGCTGACTCAACTGCCAGTACACTTGAACCACCTCAGCAATGCTCGTAGAACCCACTGCGTGACCCTGCGCCGTCAAAGAACCGCTAAACTGACACGGCAAATCACCCCAAGGCTGGATAACACCCTCACGAAGTAGCTTCATTCCCTCACCACGCTTGCAAAAGTCCATGTCCTCCAAACCTGCCAACACGACACCAGCATACGGGTCGAACACCATCACCATGTCAATCTCCTTGCGCGGATTCCGAATACCCGCATCCTTGTAAGCCAGCCTCGCAGCGGTCTTGAAAGAGCCAAAATTCGTCAAATCAGGGTAAGGCGATAACGGACGCTCCACGTGTCCCGGCCAAAGCTTCTCATCTTCAGGAAACAGTCCTTTCCACGCTGGGTTGTCAGGGCGGTCGCCTGGACGCATGGTGTCGCTGCCGAAGCCTACGCCGCTAATCCAAACAGGCGTATCCGTATACTTCCGCGCCGTCTCCGCATCCGTAAGCAACAAGGCACTGGCGCCTTCACTCGTCATCGCGCATTCGTAAAGCCTGTAGGGCCAACTAATCAAGCGACTCTTATACACGTCGTCCACCGTAATCTTACCAAACCCATGCTGAGCCGGCCACTGCGCATAAGGATTGTCCAAAGAATTGTTATGCGTCATCACCGCAACCTCGGCCAAATCCTCCTCAGTCTCGCCGAACACGTGCATACGCCGCGTCTCCAACGTCGCATAGAAAGCATTGTAAGTAAAGCCCGAAACAAAATCCCAATCCGTGTCACCCGCAATCGCGATAGCCTCGTTGACCTTCTGAATATGCAACTCGTTCATTTTCTCCCAACCAACCACCAACACCTGCTTAAACAAGCCCGAACGAATCCACAAAGCCGCGTTCACAACCGCGTCAATCGGCGTCGCACCGCCCGACTCCACACGATACTGAGGCAAACCGCTCAAACCCAAATAATCGTTAATAATCCAATGCATGCACTGCTGCTGCTCTAAGATGTCGCTGAAGTACGAGTAACACGCCGCCGTGTCCTGTTCTTTCACCCAAGTTCCCAAATCCAAGTTCGGCAAATCATCCAAAATCATCCGCACCGCTTCGGCGCACATTTCCTCCTGCAAAGTATGCCGCGGATTGTCAAACCGCGAAATAGCACCAGCAACAATCGCTACTTTCTTATTCGCCATGTTTTTCACCATTTTATTCCATTGAAAGAAAACATAGTTACGCTAAGGAGCACTATAAAACTTTCGAGACACCATGAAAAACTATAAGTAACAATGACACGGATAGGTTAACCTTGGACGGTTTTCTCATGGAAATCAAATTAAAGAAAAACGAACCCTTTCAAGCCGCCATAATAAAGCACGTGGGACCATATTCAGAAGCCGGAAGGCTTTACAACGTAATCGCAAAATGGATAACGCAAAAACAACTTTGCATCACGGGACCTCCGTTCGGATGGTTCTACGACAACCCAGAAGAAGTGCCCGCGCAAAATCTAAGGAGCGAAGTTGGTTTTCCCTTCAAAGGCGAAGCGAAACCCGAGGGCAAGATAGAAATCAAGAAAATTCCTGCACAAGAAGTACTTTACACAATGCATAAGGGACCGTACCGAGAAGTCGGACCAGCCTACACTGCACTGTTTCAGTACGCCCGCAAGCATGGCTACATCCCGAAGGGATGCCCCGTCGAAATCTACCTAAACGACCCAGCCACAGTTCCAGAAAACGAACTCCTCACAGAAATCCAACTTCCAGTGAAAAAGAAATAACTAACTTCACGGTTGGCATTGCATGTTAAGGCTTGTAGCGGTAAGCAGAGAAAACTTCAAGGACATGCCCGACGAATGCAGGCGCTGTTTTTACTGGCAAACCCCAAGCGAGTTCACGGGAAAAGACATGACTGAAGAGAAGGAAAAGAAAAGGCTCGAGTGGTTCATGCAGATAGAGAAAGAAACCGGACGCAGCAGCGGTTTCATCGCCTACTACGATAACAAGCCCGTTGGATTTTTCCAATACGCCCTTGCCAAGTATTTTCCAAACGTTAAGGAATACAAATCTGGGCCGCCGAGCGAAGACGCGGCGTTTTTGGCGTGCCTGTATATTCCAAGCAAGGAGAACCAGAAGAAAGGCTTGGGCACGCTTATCCTCAAAACAGTAATCGCCCAAATAAGACAGCAAGGCTTGAAAGCAGTAGAAACCTTCGCCCGAAAATCTTCCCCAGAAAACCCATCAGGACCGTTAACATTTTACCTGAAGCACGAGTTCAAGATAAAACGTGACGACGAAGATTTTCCGCTAGTTCGCCTAGAGTTAGAGTAGACGCATTTTTCCGTGCGCAAGGCTGTGTGCATATGGTTTTTATATTTGTTTGTCGTGGAGTAGTGAGGTTTACGTTTCCATACGGAGGGGTAAAACACGTCCTACGCTGTCGAGACCCGAAACTTAACTAAACGTTACGGCAAGAAGACTTTGGCACTGAAAGGTCTCGACTTCACCATAAACCATGGCGAAATCATGGTCTTGCTCGGACCGAACGGTTCAGGAAAAACCACGCTTCTCAAGCTCATTGCTTGCCAAGGCGTCTTTTAACGCTGAAACAGCAGAGT
>JAWBOF010000075.1:0-6788 GCA_038826685.1 Bathyarchaeia archaeon | reverse complement strand
GATGCGTTTGGAGGAAGATTTGGTGAGTTACGTTTGCCAAAAGGTCGCCCGAAAATGCAGAAAAGAACTCGTGGAATTGGGGCTAGACCCTGCCGAACTTGCGCGTGTCAAGCCGCCGTTTTCCCGTGTAACCTACACCGAAGCCGTAGAGAGACTTCACGGGAAGGGCTTGAGGATGAAGTGGGGCGAAGACTTTGGTTTTGACGAAGAAAGAGCAATAGCGGAAATGTTTGACAAGCCAGTTTTCGTGTACGCCTACCCGAAACAAATCAAGGCTTTCTACTGCAAGACCTATCCCGAAAAACCCGACCTCGCCATGTCTGCTGATTTGCTCGTGCCTAGAATTGGCGAAATTACGACTGGAGGTTCAAGGGTCGACGACAAGGACGAACTAATCAAACGAATGAAAGAATTTGGCTTGCGCCCAGAGGATTACGAGTGGTACATAGATTTGCGTAGGTATGGCACCGTGCCTCATGCAGGCTTTGGGTTAGGTGTTGAACGGTTGTTGGCTTGGATGCTGAAACTCGAAAACGTGATGGACGCCATACCGTTTCCACGCACCATTAGACGATTTTATCCGTAGGCATTATCATTTTCTGTTTATTATGGCGTCCTTATTCTCTTTCGTGTATAAGAGAAATTTTGTAATTTCTATAGAAACGAGTGTTACCAGACATAGAACAGTAACGAGTGCAAATTCGTATAGTCCAACTCCGACAATTCCAAGCGCTTGTTGTGTTATCGGAATGTTAAGCAGAATCAGCATGAGTGAGGCTTCCCATAAAACAGCTAATATGAGAGATTTGTGTGGTCGCACTTTAAGTAATGTGTACTTTAGTGAACGGCAGTTCAGCGCCAAGATTAGTTCAAAGAAAACCAAGACTAGAAACAATCTTGTTTGAGCTATTTGTTCGCCAAATTGAAAAGCACTTAAGAAAACCCACAGCAACATGGGGACTTCTATCAGCAACAACATCAAAAGAAAGGACTTCACATCTTTAGTGAACACAGTTTCTTTGGGGCTGCGAGGTGGTCTTTTCATAATGTCTGGGTCGGGCGGACTTACGCCTAGGGCTATGGCGGGAAGCCCATCTGTTGCTAGATTAATGTATAGAATCTGTACAGGAAGAAGAGGCGTTGGGTACCCTGCTAGAACCGCAATTGAAAGTACTGCTATTTCTACAAGGTTAGCTTGAAGAAGATACGTGAGGTATTTTTTTATGTTGTCGTAAATCCATCTGCCAAGTTCTATTGCGCTTACTATTGTAGCGAAATTGTCGTCTGCTAGTACTAAGTCGGAGGCTTCCTTCGTTACGTCAGTTCCTGTTATGCCCATTGCGACACCTATGTCTGCATGTTTAAGCGCTGGAGCGTCGTTAACACCGTCACCTGTCATGGCGACTACGTGTCCTTTCTTTTTCCATGCTTCGACGATTTTCAGTTTGTGCGCCGGAGAAACACGTGCGTATACTGTTACCTTTTCCACTATGTCTTCAAACTGTTTATTGTTCATTTTCTCTAAATCTTCACCCGTAAGCGCTAGGTCTCCTTCTTGGTAGATACCCATCTCCTTGGCGACCGCTAATGCAGTGAGTTTATGATCGCCTGTTATCATGATGGGTTTTATTTTGACTTGCTTACACACTTCGACAGCCTTTATTGCTTCTTCTCTAGGCGGATCTATCATGCCCAGCAAGCCTAAGAAGACAAAGTCTTTCTCTACAGTTTTCTCGTCAAGGCGTATGTTGTCAGTAGATGATGTTTTCTTGTAAGCTATACCTAGAACTCTTAGAGCCTCGCCAGCCATTTTTTCGTTTATTTTCAAAATTTCGTTTCTTCTTTTTTCCGTAAGTTTTTTCACGTTGCCAATTTCATGCACGTAAGAACATGTGTTTAGAATTACTTCGGGAGCACCTTTCATGTAAACAATTTGTTCACCGTTAGGTAACTGATGAACGGTGGTCATTCTTTTTCTGTCCGAAGTAAACGGCAATTCACTTATGCGCGGGTATTTTATTCTCACTTCATTATGTTGAAGACCAGCCTTTGCAGCAACAACCAAAAGTGCTCCTTCGGTGGGGTCTCCCTTAACACGAAATCTTTCTTCCTCAATCAACAGTTCAGCATCATTACACAAAAGAGCGCCATTCATTAGTAGCGAAAAGGGTTCGCTCTGAATCACATCGTTATTTCCTTCTATCTGGAACTCGCCTTTTGGTGCATAGCCAACTCCTGTAACGCTTACCATCTGGCCATTGACATAAACCTTGCGCACCGTCATCTCGCCTTTCGTTAGAGTACCTGTTTTATCTGAGCAGATCACGGTGATTGAACCAAGAGTTTCGACAGCGGGCATTTTCCTAACAAGAGCATTCCGTTTAGCCATCTTATACATGCCAATCGCAAGGCTGCTCGTAACAACTGCTGGCAAAGCTTCTGGAACAGCCGCCACAGCCAGTGCTATGCTGAATAAAACCACGTTCATCAAAGGCATCTCTCTAAAAACTCCAATGACGAACACAGTGGCACTTATTGTTAAAGCTACTACGCCCAGCCATTTCCCCAACTCTTTAGTCCGTTTTTCTAACGGAGTTTCCTCTTTAGCAACAACCGTGACCTGCGCCGCAATCTTTCCAAATTCTGAATTCATACCAGTAGCAACTACAAGCGCCTTCCCCTTCCCGCTGGTCACCTCAGTACCCGAAAACACCATGTTTTTCCTGTCAAGAACGGATATGTCCTCAGCAAGTCTCATTGTTTCTTTAATTATAGGCATGGATTCTCCAGTAAGAGACGCTTCGTTTGTCTGAAGATTTATCGTCTCGATTAATCGGGCATCAGCAGAAACCTTGTCTCCTTCTCTTAAGACAAGAATGTCGCCTGGCACGATGTCCTTTGCAGGTATCGTCGTTTCTTTCCCATCTCTTATCACCGTAGCAGTAGGACTGAGCATTTTCTTCAACGTTTCAAGAGCCCTTTCAGCGCGATATTCTTGCGTAAAACCGAGCACGGCTGAAATGAGCACTATGACAAAAATGACCACGGCATCTACAACATGACCCGTAAGAAGAGAAATAATCGTAGCACCAATCAGTATCAATATAAGAATGCTTTTAAATTGCCTAACGAGAATTGTTAAGGGCGAAGTTTTTCCAACCGCAGCAAGTTCATTAAACCCGTACTGTTTTAACCTGTCCGAAGCATCTTGACTAGTTAACCCCTGCAGACTAGTCTTTAACTTGTTCAAAGCATCAGCGACTTCCAGAGCATGCCACTTTTCCGCACTCACGCGTCTTTCCTCTATCTCTAAATTTTCTGGACTAAATATCCGAACTAGGATTAATAGAGTTAACTAATCCTATTTTAGGACCAGCGCCATATTTTTCTGCCATAGAACACTTCGGGCAGTATCAGTAAGCCCGATAATGATGCTACTACGACCAGTCCCCATTCCAAGGGATCGTCCAGCACCACTGTGCCGAATAGTCCGATGAATGGTACGAAGATTGTTAAGGCTGCAGAGCCGATTACTGCGGCGAGCAGGAATTTGTTGTTAAGAAAGCCTACACGGAACGCGTTGCGTCTCTCAGACCGGCAGTTCCACACGACGAATAATTCTTGCAGGGTTGCTCGCATGAAAGCCATAGTTCGAGCCTGCGCCAACTTTTCAGGCGTCAAGGGTCCAGGTAGCATGTAGTACTGCCAATAAAAGAGGCCGCCAGTAAGTACGAACTGCGTCGTGAAGGTGACGATGATGGATGCAAGTCGTCCGTGGAGAACGCCTTCATTCGGGTTCCGCGGTGGTCTTTCCATCACGTCCTTCTCGGGCGGGTCCATGGTCAATGCTAGTGCGGGCCCCCCGTCGGTGACGAGGTTCAGCCACAGAATCATGCCGGCGGTGAGAGGTATCTCGAGCCCGAGCAATGCGAAGGTTCCGATGAGGGCTAGTTCGTCAAAGTTGCATCTTAGGAGGAAGAAGGAAAACTTTCGGATGTTGTCGTAGATTGTTCGTCCGCCTTTAACCGCGGTGACTATGGTGGCGAAGTTGTCGTCGGCCAGAACCATGTCCGCCGCTTCTCTTGTCACGTCTGTGCCGCTTATTCCCATCGCCACGCCTATATCCGCTTGCTTTAACGCCGGCGCATCATTTACGCCGTCGCCTGTCATGGCGACAATATGTCCTTTCTTTTTCAGGGCCTTCACTATGCGGAGTTTATGCTCTGGTGAAACTCTGGCGTAGACTGTGACTTTTTCTACTATATTCTCAAACTCTTCGTCGCTTAACTTGTCAAGCTCTTGACCAGTGAGAACCATTCCATCACGAAGCATGCCTAATTCTTTGGCTATGGCTACGGCTGTGAGTTTGTGGTCTCCCGTTATCATTACAGTCTTTATTCCTGCTTTTTGGCAAAGCTCGTTTGCGCTTTTTGCTTCTTCTCTGGGCGGGTCAATCATACCCATTAACCCGGCAAAGACCAGTTTACTTTCGATTTCTTCGTCAGGTAGTTTTTCTACGTTCTCGTCTGGGAGTTTTCGGTAAGCCATGCCGAGAACACGGAGGGCTTCGCCTGCCATTTCTTCGTTCTTTTTAAGGATGACTTTTCGGTCCTTTTCAGTTAGCTTATTTTCTTTTCCATTGCTAAGTATGTGCGTGCAATGTTCGAGAACGGTTTCCGGCGCGCCTTTAACGTACGCATGGAGTTCCTTTTCGGGCGTTATGTGCACGGTGGTCATGAGTTTTCTTTCAGACGTGAACGGGATTTCTCTAACGCGTGGGTATGCCTTTTCTAGTTCACTTTTTTGTATTCCTGCTTTCGCCGCGGCTACGATGAGGGCGCCTTCAGTGGGGTCTCCGACTATGGAGTTTCCGTCATACTGCGCGTTTGTGCATAATGTGGCTATTCTCAGTAATGTGGTTAAATCAGAATCTTGCTTGGGGTCTATGCAGTCTCCGTTTTGGTGGAATTCGCCCTTGCATTCGTAGCCCGCGCCGGTTACGTTGAGCATTCTTTTGTTGTCGTAGATTTTTCGCACTGTCATCTCGCCCTTCGTCAGAGTGCCTGTCTTGTCAGAACAAATCACAGTGGTGGCGCCCAAGGTTTCTGCTGAAGTAAGCCTTCGAATGATGGCGTTTTTCTTCGCTAACTCTCTCGCTCCAAGCGCAAGCGACACCGTAACAACCGCAGGCAAACCTTCGGGAACCGCGGAAACCGCCAACGCTACTGATGTTTCAAAAGCCGTCAGAATATTCTGTAGGGCTTCTGGCGTGTTAATAATTCCACGCACATAAATTTCATACAATTCCAAAACAAAAATAACTGCACAAACAATCACAATCAGAATCGCCAATTTTTTAGCGAATTTTTCAAGTTTCTTCTTAAGCGGGGTTTCTTCCTCCTCTACCGATTGCACCATTTCGGCTATTTTTCCAAACTCAGTTTTCATACCAGTTCGGGTTATTGCCGCTTTTGCTCTACCGTAAATCGCATGAGTCGCCATAAAAACCAAGTTTTTCCTATCCGAAACTGGGGTTTCCGAAGGCATGGGCGCAAGGGTCTTGTTCACAGGCGTGGATTCACCCGTTAACACTGCTTCATCAGTTTTAAACTCGACAACCTCAATCAACCGACCATCTGCTGGAACACGATCCCCAGCCTCCAAAAGCACAATGTCCCCGGGTACGATTTCTTTGGCTGGGATTATTTTTTCTTTCCCATCCCGCAAAACGCGGGCTTTCGGAGCTGTTAGTTTTTTCATCGCTTCCATGGCTTTTTCAGAACGGTATTCTTGGATGAAACCGACGATTGAATTGAGAATCACGATGGCGGCTATCGTTAATGCGTCCACGATTTCGCCGATTGCGAAGGATATGGCGGTGGCTATGAGAAGCATGATAACAAAAACGTCTTTGAACTGGTTTATGAAAATCTGGAATGCCGTGGTTTTTTTTGCTTCTACAAGCTCGTTGTATCCGTACTTCTCAAGCCTGCGTCGTGCTTCTTCTTCGCTTAGTCCGTCCTTTCCTACGCCAAGATGTTTTAAAACTTCGCCTTCAGTAAAACTGTGCCACTCCGAAACCGCGTCCACATTCACGCCACAGTCTCTCCATCATGCTTTTCCTTTGACTTAGCCATACACCATGATTTGGTTAAAGAGTTTTTCGTTTTGAACAAAGAAAAAATGGAAAAAAGACGGGGGATTAAACAGCGTATGCTATCTCGTCCACGGCTTCGGGGTTTCTTAATGTTGAAAGGTCTCCTAATGGTTCGCCGAGCACTTTGGCGATCGGCTGACGCTTACCAAGCCGAAGGCCAACGGCAATGGGAAGGGAAGCGAGGGGACGGAAGAAAAGGAAACGGCCCGCGATGATCCGGGGCAGGGTGATCATCAGCAGGCCGCTCCCAAGTGCAATTCCAATCTACCGACTCCGAACTCCGATCTCAAGCCTTTACGATTCCGATTGAACCTCGACCAGGACGTGCCGTACTTGCGGGACCGTGGCCTCACGGCCGAGACGATCGCACGTTACGGCCTGGGCCTTTGCGGCAAGGGGTTGCTCAATGGCTATGTCGCGATCCCAGTCTATCGCTATCCGGCTGAGCCCGACGAAAACCCCGTCGCCTACCTCGGCCGCTGGCCGGGCGACGACTACGACGAGGCAGCCGGCCGGCCGCGTTACAAATGGCCCGACGGCTTCTCCAAAAGCCATGTCGTCTACGGCCTCCGCGAGGCACTGGACGGCACGGATGGCGAGCCGATTGTGGTCGTCGAAGGTCCATTCGACA
>JAWBOF010000074.1:0-6806 GCA_038826685.1 Bathyarchaeia archaeon | reverse complement strand
GCGCTTCCGTTACTCAAGAACGGTTGTGCGAACACCAAGTTTAACCTCGAAAGTTTGAGTGCGTTAATGTAAAAAAAAGAGAAAATAGTGAAAGACTGTTTTCTTACAGTGCTTGGCAGGCCAACTCTATGACGTCATACACCTTTAGCTTCGAACCGTATTTGGTTGCTGCGTCGCTTATGTTTCTGCAACAGAACGGACACGCTGAAACCACAGCATCAACACCGAGCGTCTCAGCCTCCTTTACTCGCTCTCCTGCAATTTCCACTGCCCAATCCGGATAACCAGATTTTACACCGCCACCCGAACCGCAGCACCACGCGTTTTCTCGAGTCCGCGGCATCTCTACGAGTTCGATTCCCGGAATGGCTTTGAGTATGTTTCTCGGTGCATCGTAGACGCCCGTGTGTCTGCCCAAGTGGCATGGGTCATGGTATGTGACTCGCATTTTGAGGTCTTTTTGGAACTTTAGCTCGTTGTTCTTGACGAGTTTTTCCAGTAATTCTGTGGTGTGGAGGACTTCAAAGTTGTGACTGGTTTCGAGAATGTCCTTGTATTCGTGTCCATAGTCGAGTTTCCATGTGCGGTAGCAGCCGGCGCATGCTGTGACAATACGTTTGGCTTCGGTTTTCTGGGCTTCTTGAATATTGTGTTGAGCGATGTTTTTAACGTTGACCCACGGTGTTTCCCACTGTCCAGTGCGTAAGAGAGGCGAGGAACAGCACCATTCGTCCTTCATTATTGTAAAATCGACACCCGCTCTACTAAACACGTCCACAGTCGCTTTTGCTATTTCCTTCTGCCTATAAGCCGCAGTACAGCCGACGAAGTAAAGATTTTCCGCCTTTTCTGGCAACCTCAAATCGTTGGGCAACCAAGCAAAGCGGTCCTTTTGAAGGTCGGGATAGTAGGGATTGTGTTCTTTTCCGATGTGTTCTCCGAAAATTCTCTGTTTTTTCGGCAACTCCAGCCCCGCTTTCACGGCTTCGGCTCGCATAGCCTCGATTAACGAAACTATGCGGTGTCTGTAACCAACTTGCGGCTCCTCCAGCGTGCATTGTTGCTGACAATTCGCGCATGTGGGACAAGCGAAAAGCACGTCAACTAAAGCCGGATCTTTCAAGTCAATCTTACCCTGCAACATTGCCCGTGCTAACCAAGAGCGTCCTCCACCGTAGAAGGCTTCAAACTTGAACTTCTCTCCAGAAGGACACGACGGCTGAAAACTTCCTTCAGGCCACACGTTAGGTCCTGTGGGCCAACTCCACGTGAAAGTGCACAGCCGGCAGTGAAGACAGTTATAGGCGTCTTCCTTGAGCCTTTCCAGATACTTCAGATCTCCCATTCCTAGCATCCCTCCGTCAGAAGCGCCAACCTGCCCGGATGCATGATGCCGTTCGGGTCGAGCGTCTTCTTTAATCGTTGTAGCAACTCGAAGTAACCGATAGTTTGCTTCATGGTTTTCGGCGCATGTATGTCGGCGTTTGGCCGGTACGGAATTCCACCCATTTCCAAGAATTTATCGGTCATTTCAGCGTCCAAAGTGTTCACCTCATCAAATTCCTCATTCGACTTGGGATCAAACAAGACAATAGGCATTATCAAACCCTGCCTGCCATGATCAACCGCCGCCAGCCACACAACCGGCGAGAACTTGTGTTTCTCCATCAGTTTTTCGGCTTCTTTGCCAAATTTCGCCGAATCTTTCCACGGTACGTACCAAGTGATGAACAGCAACCCTCCACCCTTGTGTCCTGCGTAGGGTACGCTGATACGGTTGGGTTTTGTTAGCCTGGCACCGATGTTTTTTGCGTCAAGTTTCCACTCGAAAATGTTCTTCTCGCCGTAGTCCTTCTGATATTTTTGTAGAGTGTGGAAGATTCTGTTCTTTATGGTGCTAAGTTCTTCTCGGGTTTCCGCGCCGAGTTCAAAGTTCATCCAAACCGTGGGCAAGAACGGCGGTTTCTGAGGCGGCGGCCAAGTATATCTGGCGCGTCTGCACGTTGCAAGGTAATGGTTCCCACCTTGGGCCAAGTCGACAAATTCCATCTTGAGCACGTCTAAACATGGTTCAACAAGGTATTCCCAGTCGCTTGCGCCAAAAGCCACCACATCCCTAAATTTAGGCATCGGATATATTTTCACGGCCATCTTAGTGACCACGCCCAGAGTTCCTTGGGCGCCAAGAAAAATTCCCGTCAAGTCGGGACCAAACATCCACTTGTAGAACCACTTAGCCGTCGGCAACGCACAAGAACCAGTTCGTACGACTTCACCTGTCGGCAACACAACCTCGAGCCCCAAAACAGCATCCGCCGCTGGACCATAGCGTGTTGAAAAGAAATGAAAACCACGGTCGAGATGGTCACCCATGACTGTCGCTGAGGGTGGTGCGCCGTCTGGCACCCCAGCCCTGTACTTTGGATAGTTTGTCTGCATGTATCGCCATGCTTGGGCGCTGGTTACTCCAGGTTCTACAATCATGTACCTTGCGTCTGGGTTGACTTCGATGATTTGGTTCATCCTGCGAAGGTCGAGAAGGATTTCGCCGTCTTTCATAGGGGTCGCTTCGCCTCCGCTTAATCCGCCTGAATGAGGCACTATCGGAATCCTTTTTTCGTTGGCCAAGAGCAACACAGCCCTAACTTCTTCGACGCTTTTTGGACGTACAACAATAGCTGGCGCGTTGGATTTTACTTCCATGATGCCCCGTGTCACGTAGGCTTCGGTGATGGGTTTCGCCGCTGAAACGTTTTCTGCTCCGACTATGTCCGCTAAAGCCTTAACTATAGCGTTGTCCATAGAGGTTTTCTCCCATTTAACGTAAGAAGTGTATTTAGTAGCGTTACGTCCTTAAAAACCACACTGAAAACCAAGACAAAAAACAACGTGACCCGAATGGAGCAGAAACCAACCGCAGAAACAAGAAAAAACCGAAAAGTTTTGACAGTCTTTTCAATAGCCTCGTTCCTCAACGACTTTGGTTCTGACATGATATACCCCGTCTGGCCTCTGTTCGTTGAAGCGTTGCTAATTGCACAACCCGAAATTGTGCCAGCGATTTTGGGCTTTATTGATGGACTCGGCGACGCAATAGTTTCTGTCTCTCAAGCCCTATCTGGCTATGTTTCAGACAGAGTGGGAAAACGAAAAATCTTCATCTGGACGGGCTACCTTTGTGGCGCAACATCGCGGCTTGGCTACGCGTTGTCTAGTTTTTGGGCGCATCTTGTTCCTTTCAGAATTTTAGACCGTGCTGGAAAAATGCGCGGAGCGCCAAGAGACGCGATAATAGCCGACGCGTCGACCCGAGAAAATCGTGGAAGAAACTTTGGCTTGCTCAGAACTATGGATAATCTGGGCGCCGTCTCCGGCATAATCACATGCATATTATTGTTCAGCTATTTGGGCTATCAGGCCCTTTTCATCCTTGCCGCTATCCCCAGTTTTATTGGCAGTTTGCTTGTTTTGATTTTCATAAAAGATAGGAAAACGGGAAAAATTTTTCACGGGATATCCTTCAAAGACATGACGTTGAATCTTAAGCTTTTTCTGGTCATAAGCGCTGTCTTCGCTTTGGGGGCTTTCAGTTACTCTTTCTTGTTGATTTATGCTCAAGATTTTGGTTTTCAGGCATCACTCATTCCAGTGCTCTATCTTATATTCACTGCTGTTGCTTCTATCGCTTCTTTGCCCTTCGGTAAGCTCGCCGACGTTGTGGGCAGAAAAACAGTTTTGACCTTGTCGTACTTTTTCTGGGGGGCCCTTTGCTTGGATTTCGTCCTAAACCAATCCTATGTCGGGATAATTCTGCTCTTCGTACTTTACGGCTTGCACAAAGGCGCAATAGAGCCAGTGCAGCGGGCTTTTGTCTCGGAGCTTTGTCCAGAAAAACTTCGTGCAAGTTTTTTAGGCGCTTTTCAAATGGTGGTAGGGTTATGCGCTTTGCCTGCTTCGTTAATTGCGGGCGTTTTCTGGACGAATTTTGGTAAACATGCACCGTTTTATTTCTCTTTTGTGCTTGCAGTGGTGGCTATTGGGCTTATGGTGTTCCTGAAAGAGCAGAGATAAAGAAAAAAATGGAAAAGGGGATTATGACTTGAAAGCAGTTTATTCTTTTTTCTCTTTTTTAGTTTCTTTCTTTTTTGCCTTTCCGCCACAACAAGACATCATTGATTCCTCACTGATTATGCTGAGTATTTAATATTTAATCGTTATGAATGTTCCTAAAAAAAAAAGAAAACCTTGTGGCTATGGGTTTTAGCGATTGTTAGGTGTAATGTCGGCGAAGGTTAGGATGTTGACTTTCAAGGGCTGTTTCACGGCGTCTGAGATTCTTGCCGCGATTAGGTATCTTATGTTTTTCTCGTTTGCGATGTCTACCATTCGTTGGGTGATGACTCCGTCAAAAACCACCATGTCGATGCCTGTAACTGTTTGAAGTTTTTCCGCCAACTCGCTTACCGGCAAGCGTTCCACTTGCTCCACCTTTTCGTCTAGCAACACTGCCTCCAAGGTTCCATTGAGCTCTTGAACCAGTTCTGTGACTTTTTTTGGAAGCATGACCTTGCCGCGTTCACGTTTGCCCGGTTTGAGTTTTTCTATGGGGACCTTCTGTTGGAGCGCGTTGAAGATTTCTTTGCAGCCGATTTCTTCGACTTCTTTGCCCGGGGGTGCTCTTGTGATGTATTTTACGTCAGTGACTTGTAGCAGTTCCTTCAGAATTAGGTCTCCGCCCCGGTCGCCGTCTAGGAAGGCCGTAGCTTCTTTTTCTTTACAAAGTTTAATTATTTCGTCGGGGACTTTGGCGCCTTCGAGGGCGATTACGTTCGTGATCCCGCATTTTAGCAAGTTTATGACGTCGGCTCTGCCTTCAACTATGATTATTTCCTTTGCGTTTTCGATGTCTGGACCAGCGGTGAGTTCTTCGGCACCGTACTGGACTACTTTGGTGGGTTTCAGCGTCTCGGCGACTTCTTTGAAGACTTCCTCGGTGCTGGGCAGGGTCTCGATGTTCCATTTGTGAAGAATCTGTTTTGCTCGGTCGACGATGAGTTTTCTTCGCGTGTCACGGATATCTTCGATTTTTTCTAGTGTGACTTTTGCTTGGCATGGCCCTACACGGTTGATGCTTTCGAGGCTGGCGGCGATTATGGCAGTTGATACGCGGTCAAGGCTGGTTGGAATGATTATGCTACCTGTGGTCTTGTCTTGTTTTGATTGCAAGTCGATTTCAATTCTGCCGATTCTGCCTGATTTTTGTAGTTCTCTTAAATCAAGTTCTGGTCCGAAAAGTCCTTCGGTTTGTCCAAAAACTGCGCCGATGACGTCGGGTTTTTCGACGACGCCTTCGATTTCGAATTTGGCGCGTATTTCATACTTTACTGTAACGGTTTGTGATGATCCCGTAAGCTTCACCTCCAAGTGAAGAAGTGTTTGGTTATTTTTTGTTGTTTTTAGTTATTTGGAACTCGTGTTTTAGTTAATGAGAGTTCGTTTATTTGTTTCTTTTAGTGCTTATTATAGTTTACGAATCAATACTCTGCCTACATGCTTTGCGCGGGCGTGTTGCTTGAGGCTGTTCTAGATCCACTTCCATACGTGATCCTACTGCCATGTGTACACGCTGTAGGAATCTTCCTTTATCTGGTTAGTTTTATCTTTATGAAGATCATACTATGCAATGGAAGGGCTAGAGTTGCGTATAGTTATTCGCATCGGCGGCTCTGTCGTGGCATCCCCGATAAACGAAGAGCTAATCGAGAAATACGTGGAAGTGCTAAAGAAGTTAGAAAAATTGAAACACCAACTGGTCCTCGTCGTCGGAGGCGGCGCCTTAGCCAGAGCCTTCATCAAACACGCCAAAAATTTAGGCTTAAACGAACCCGAGCAAGATGAACTAGCAATCAGCGTTTCACGCTTGATTGGACAATTATTCGCTCTAAAGTTGAATAAAACAAAAACCGTGTCCACCTCGTTAGAGGAAACAGTGAAAAACTTAGGCGAAGGCAAAACTGTGGTCATGGGCGGATTAAAGCCGGGAATCACCACCGACGCTGTAGCAGCCTTGGTTGCAGAGAAAATCGAGGCAGACCTACTCGTAAAGGCCACAGATCAAGAAGGCATCTACACGGAAGACCCACGGAAACATAAAAACGCAAAAAAACTTGACCGCTTAACCTTCGACGATTTAACTCGGCTTTTAGGGCAAAACAAGCATAAAGCAGGCATACACCAAATCGTCGACCCCGAAGCGGTAAAGATTCTACGAAAGAACCGAACAAAAACCATAATCGTCTACGGATTCAAGCCAGAAAACGTTCTGCTCGCCGTGAATGGTGAAAAAATCGGCACGGTAATAACGTAAATAAGGCTTACTCGAAAGAGTATGCGACTTTTTGAAACTCTTTCACCAGTTTGACAGCCTCTTTCTTAACATTTGAAGGTTTATCTTTGTCCATAAGTAAACGTTTCATCAACGTGGCTATTTGTTCCATCTCTCTTTCCTTCATTCCTCTCCGCGTAACTTCACATGTGCCAAGACGAACCCCGCAATCCGTGATGATGTTTGCTTTTTCCAACTTCTCCGCAATTGCCCGTCCTCTTTTGTACCCGCCATAATCTAGGAACACTTGATGCGACAAAGTGAAGCCAAAATCGCGGCACACCACAGGAAAACCATAATCACACAGCACCCTTCCCAACGCTTGCGCATTCTTAATCACTTGACGCGCGTATCGTTCTCCGAACTCTTTCATTTCCGCCAAGGCCAAAGTCAGAGACGCGACACGGTTCCAGTGCGCATT
>JAWBOF010000073.1:0-6832 GCA_038826685.1 Bathyarchaeia archaeon | reverse complement strand
ACGTCCATCGCCACAGGCCAAAAAACAATGTCTGCCTGCTTGATCACTTCCAATATTTTCTCGTTGATATCCAGCACGGCTATCTCGCAGCCGCCGCAGCTTGCCGCCCAGTAGAAGGCAAATTTTAGTTTCTCCATTTTTTCTGCTCCTTTTTTTATGTTATTAGCGCGATGATTTTTGAGGCGTCCACTCTGAGTTCTTTCATTCCGAGTTCTTCCGGTGTGAAGCCCATGGCCAAGCCTAGGAGTTGTGTATAGTGGATAGCGGGGATGCCGAAGGTTACGTTGAATGTGCGTTCTATGCGTGGTTGGTTTGTGTCGAACATCATATGGCAAGATGGACACACGGTGATTACGGCCTGTGCGCCGGCTTCTTTCATGTGCAACAGTTTTTCTTTAGTCAAGTTGAGGGTTATGTCTTGATTGATGCCCACGATCGGCGCACCACAACACGCGGTTTCGTCTTGGTAGGATACGACTTTTGCTCCCGTGGCTTTGATGAGGTTTTTCAGGCTCTGCGGATCTTCCGGGTCGTCAAAGCCTATGTACTTCGCGGGACGTAGCATGTGGCATCCGCTGTGTTCGGCAACACAGACGTTTTTGAGTGGCTTGGTTACCGCGGCTTTTATTTTTTCTAAGCCGACGTCTTCAATAAGGACTCGTGTTATGTGTTTAACGTCTATAGTGCCTTTGAATTCCATGCCGATTTCTTTCAAGTAATGGTTGACTTCTTCTCTTGTTTTCTTGTCTTCTTTCAACGTCTTGTTCACTTTGCGTAACATGCCGGCGCATCCGGGACAAAGCGCAGTTATGTTTAGTCCTTTCTGCTCGGCTAGGCAAAGGTTTCGCGCTGCGAGTGCGAGCATTGTTTCGTGGCTGACTGGGTCGATGGGCAAGCCGCAACAGTTGAACTCGGGCATCTCAACGAGTTCTACGCCGAGTTTCGGAAGCACTTTTCTCGCAGAAACCTCGTACGAGCCTTCGCGGTACGGTATGTTGCAGCCTAGGAACAGCAGGTATTTGATGACTTTTGGTTCTTCTTTCTTTTCCGTTGCTTGTGCCATTTTTTTTAACTCCTCTTGCTTGTTTCAAGAAGTTTAGAGAACCCGGTGGCGTTGAACAGTTTGGCGATGTCTTCGGTGTTTGCTTTGGGTAGAGGCGGCAAACCCACGTCTCCTCGCTTCTTTATTCGTAATTCTGGAATCTTAAACGCGTAACCCGTCTGCAAGATGGCTGTGCCTAATTCTTTAAACAATGGGGGCATGTAGCCCTCTTTCACTGCCAAGTGCCGCAGAGCCCTTAAAACGCTAGAGATTTCCACGCCTTGGGGGCATCTGTCAACGCACGTGTAGCAGGCAGCGCAAAGCCATATCGAGTCACTTTTTAAAACTTGATCTTTTACTCCTAACTGCGTCATCCTCAAAATCTTGCGTGGACGGTATTCCTCGTTGAATCTTGCCACGGGACAATCTGCAGTGCAGGTGCCACACTGGAAACACAGCATAAGCCGTTCAGCGCCTGGAATTTTCTTGACTTCGTACTTGAAACGAGCGCTTTCGGGCGTGATTTTGAGCACGGTTTTTTGGGGCATTTCTTTCTTTTCAACTGTGGGTATGGGTGGAGAAGGTGTCGGTATTGGTGGTGGCAAGATGGGGGAAGGTGTTGGCGAGGGTGTTTCCATTGTAACCACTGTTTGTGGAGGCGTTTTGGTTTCTTGCGGTTTTTCCAGGATGGGTTGTTCTGCTGGTTTAGCTTCTTTTTCTTCTATCTTCGGCGGTTTTTCTTCGATTATTGTTTTTGGTGGTTTTGTTTCCACTTCTTTCTTCAATTTTGGCTGTTTTTTCGCCCTTTTTCTCGTTTTTGTCGATGTTGTTGTTTCGGTTTTTTTCTTTCTGCGTGTTTGTGGCATCTTTGTTAGTTGCCTCCTTCCGTTTTTAACGGGTTAGGGCCGAGTTTTTTAATTTCGTTCGTCATGTCCTTAATAACGGTTGCGAAACGGTCGCCCTCGGACGCTGAGACCCATTCCAGTCGCAGCCTTTCGGGCTCGATGCCGAACTGCCTAAGAACCTCCTTCAAAAGAAGCACTCTTCTTTGGGCTTTAAAGTTACCCGTCAAATAATGACAGTCGCTAGGGAGATGGCAACCCGCAACGAGCACGCCGTCGGCTCCGTCTTTGAAGGCTTCGAGAATAAACACGGGATCTACACGCCCACTGCACATGACCCGAATGACCCGCACGGTAGGTGGATATTGAATTCGACTCACGCCTGCAAGGTCTGCACCCGCATACGCACACCAGTTGCAGAGAAAAGCAACGATTTTCGGTTCAAACTCGGTTTTGGTTTCGGTCATGCATCACCGCTCCTCTTAGGATCAACGTGAACATGGGTTTTCAACGCATGTTTTTTGGGCATTTTGGGTTCACGGGTTGTGATGGAGAAACTTAAGAATGGAACAACTCTTACATAAAGTTTCCACAATTTCAGCAAAAACAACCGTAATTGTAGAAAATATCAAGATTATCCATAAAAGAAGATCGAGGGATATAAAGGGAAAAGAGGTTATTTTTGCAGGGCAGTTACAGAAAGCTTAGACAGTAATTGTTTGGCTTTTTTGATGTTCGGTATTTTTCTTCTGCAATTTAAGCATACGCCGATCGTTTCTTTCAAGAAGTCGTGATGTCTCTTGTACTCGGCGACTTTTTCTTCAGTTCGCTCCAAGGCTCGTTTGAGTTGTCGCTGCGGCATGAAGTAGGCTCCACATGCGCTGCACTTCTGCATGTCCACGTCGGTGGTGACGCTGGCTTGTTTGCGGTCAGTGAAAACCAAGTGGTACTCGCGGGTGAGTTTAATCGCGTCTTCTGGGCATTCATCTTGACAGAACGCACAGTATGAGCAGTGGCCATAATCGACTTTCACGGTGCGTTTGCCGTTGTTCTCTGCGAGTTCGATGGCGTCAGAACTACAAACTTGAGCACATGCACCACAGCCTATGCATTTTTCGCTGTCGAATTCATGTCTTCCTCGATATTCTTCAGGCGTTGCCCAATAATCCTCTTTCTCTTCTAGCTTGGCGCCCAAAGCCTTCGCAATCGAAGTCACGATTGCTTGCGGACGCGGAGGACAGCCGCTGATGTAAAAGTTGACAGGTATGATTGCGTCGGGTGGTCCCACCATCGAGTAGCCTTTGTCGAAGATTTCTTTAGTCAAAGCACAGTTGCCCACGGCGACCACGAGTTTTGGCGGTTGAAGTTTCTCGTAAATGCTCTTCAATTCTTCCATCGTCTTTATGTTGACGCCGCCAGTGACGGCTAGGACGTTTGCTTCTTCAGGCGTGAATACTACTCCCACACCGAGATCCGCCAGTTTGTACCTTGGAACTAGGCATTCCAGTATTTGTACGTCGCATCCATTGCATCCGGCAGCCATGAACCGGTAGACAGAAATTTTTGGTTGTGCCATTTTTTCATGTTCCCTCCTTTTCATCACTCCAGCTTGACAAGGCGTTTTCTGCCCGTTTTCGCGTTGATTATCGTAACTCGATCAGTGCATGCGAAGCACGGGTCAATGCTTTCGATGATTAGTCGGGCGTTTTGTAGATAGTCGCCACGCATCATTTCGATAATCGTGAAGTCGTTGGCAAAAGATGGCGTGCGCACTTTGACTCTCTCTGGAATGTTAGTGCCGTTTGATTTGATGTAGTAGAATAGTTCGCCACGTGGCGCTTCGACTCGGCCGACAGATTCGGTTACAAGCGGGTCGCCGAGTTCTCCGACGATGTCGCCTTTTGGCAAGTTGTCTATTGCTTGGTTTATCATTTTCATGCTTTCGTACGTTTCTCGTGCGCGGACGAGTGATTTGGCACGGACATCACAGTCTTTTTCTGTTATAACTTCCCAGTCGAGTTCGCCGTACGCAGCGTAAGGGTCATCTTTCCTCACGTCGCTTTTTATGCCAGAACCGCGGAGCACGGGTCCAACGGCTCCGACTGCCAAGGCACGTTCTTTTCTGAGTATCCCCACGCCCTTTGTCTTCTTCGTAAAGCGTCCGTTATCGTCCAACAGCGTCATTATGTGATCCGACAACGGTTTCATGTCTTTCAGCACGCTTCGAATTCGCTGTATCTTCTTCTCATTAAGGTCTCTGCGAACCCCGCCGATAGTATTGATTAGGTAGTTCATCCGGTTGCCCGTGAGAAACTCCAGCAAATCTTGGACTTTTTCCCGTTCTCCCATAATCTTAAGGAAAGCCTCAGTGTCATGCAAGCTATGCGCCAGCACACCGAACCATAAGTAATGGCTGTGCAACCGTTCAATTTCCATGTAAATGGTTCGTAGATACCTTGCACGGTCAGGAACTTGCACATCGATAACGCCTTCAGCAGTCTGCGCGTAAGCGAGTGTGTGGATGCCTGAACAGATGCCGCAGATGCGTTCGGCTAACGCGAGGTTTTGTAGATAGGTTTTGGTTGTGAACAGTTTTTCGATTCCGCGGTGCACGTAGCCGAGTTCGATGTCGGCGTCGATGATTTTGTTGTTTTCCACTGTCAAGGTGAATTTTTCTGGCTCCACGAGTTGTGGACGGAACGGGCCGATTTGAACTATTTCTGGCATTTTTAGATCGCCTCCATTTTCTGCGCAAGTTGAAGAACTGGGCTTCGGTGGAAGTCTAGGCTTAGTTCTTTAGAGGGTACACCGAACGACAATGCGAGCAGTTCCATGATGTTGATGCAGGGCAAGTTGTGTCGGATGCCATATCTTCGGAGCATCACTTGGCCAGTTTCAAACTGTACGGTGCACGCTGGGCATGTTAGGACGACTGCTTCTGCGCCCATGTCTTCCATGCGTTTGAGTTTAAGCGCAAGTCTCTCTTTAAGCGAGAACTCTTCGTCTGCCTGCATGCCTGGATAACCACAGCACAGTTTTTCTAGTCCATAGTCAACCACAGTTGCGCCGGTTACTTGAGTGATTTGTTTCATCATGTTAGGTTTCCGCATCATATCTTCGCCCTCGTGGCCTCGGTAAAGGTGGCAGCCATAATGCATAGCTACTTTGATTTTCTGAGGTTTCTTGACGAGCCCCTTTAACTTGGCGAAGCCTACGTCTTCGGCGAGCACCTCGACGGCGTGTTTCACGTCTATCTCGCCCTTGTATTGTTTTCCAAACTCTCGGAGAAGCTGGTTGGTTTCCTTCAGCGTCTTCGGGTCGTGCTTCAGCGTTTCGTTCGCCTCGATAAGCGTCTCGTAGCAACCGTTACACAGAGTCATAAGGTCCAAGCCCTTTTCTTCAGCCATTGCGAGGTTTCTTGCTGCTGCTGCAAGCCAAGCCTTTTGGTCGATTAGACGTGAGATGACGGGCTCTGGGCAACATGAATAGCCTTCCAAGTCGATTGCTTCTATGCCTGCTTTTTCGAACACCTTTTTTGCCGCAATTTCTATGCTCGGAAGCCGCAGAGGAATCATGCAGCCGAGGAATGAAACATACTTAACCATGCTTGCTTTCACTCTCCTCCAACCTTATACCGCAACCGTTTCTTTTCCATGTCATAGCCAACTTTTTCTGCGAACCCGGATTCTTCCATAAGACCTTGGAATTCTTTCATGGCTTTTTCATCAGTAAAGGTCAAAGGCGGAGTGCGCGGCAGTCCTGCCTCGACACGTTTCTTTTCGATGAACGAAGATACTGAAAACACGCAGCCTGAAGATATCAGTGCCTCGGCTGAGGCTTTTGCTTGTGAAGGCAAATCGACTCCGTGCGGTTTTCTTAATGGTCTTTTATCGTTTGGCCAATTTGCGGGAAGAATCAACGGTTGAGATTGTGGGTGGTTGGCGAATTTAGCGCCGAAGAGGTCTGAGATTTCTCTTTCTATGAAGTTTGCGGCTGGAACAATGTCGACTATGGAGTCTATGGTGTTGTCTTCCTTGGGCTTTACGGTTCTAAAGGTTACGACGTTGCCGCCAACGTGGAAGTGGTGCAGGAATTCTAGGTCTAAACCGTGGTCCACTGCTGAGACTGTGATGAGTCTTGTTTCATACTTTTGCGTAAGGGTTTTCACGGCTTTTCTCAGCGCTTCAGGCTTGATTCGTAGGAAGACACGGCGTTTCTTCGGGGATTCTGCTTCAAAAACGTCGTTGGCTAGGGTTTGTTTCATGTCTTTTATTATTTCTTGTTCAGTTACCATACAATTTTCACTCCTATGGGTAGTTTTTCCTGTTGAATTCCCATGCTTCTTCTCGTTTTGCCACGCGGATTGCTTGTGGTGAACAGAATTTGGCGCATTGTGGTTCGCCGTTGCAGAAGTCACATTTCATGGAGATTCTGTAGTCTTTGTTGAACCATGGCACACCCAGAGGACATGAGACTGTGCATGTTTGGCATCCGATGCATTTCATCTGATTTATCTTCACCAGCCCAGTTTTTTCGTCTTTTACGATGGCTTCTTTTGGGCATGAGGCTACGCAAACGGGTTCGTCACAGTGCTGGCAGTAGATGGCTTCTAGCGCGCCGTTGTTTTGGTCAAAGACGACGTGTAAGTGTGCCTTGTTGAAGTCTATCTGATTGAAATGGAAGAACGCGCAGGCGATTTCGCAGTACCGACAACCAGTACATTTTTGCGGGTCGTAAAGCAAAACTTTCTGTTTTGCAGTAGTTTGTTTTGACATTATTGCCCCTCAATTTTTGGTTTACTTTTTATAGTTTTAGAAGCATCATATGGAGTAGAAAGCCTTATTTAGAGTTTTCGAGAGATGGAGCCAACTAGGTAAATATTGTATATAGTGGAAAGAAGGATAAAAATTGACGTTGCTCAGCCAGCTGAAAACGTGGTTACAGCACA
>JAWBOF010000072.1:0-6990 GCA_038826685.1 Bathyarchaeia archaeon | reverse complement strand
TTCATGGATAGGCACAGATACGAAATTTAAAGCCTAACATGCAATATTTTTTATTGCTCGTAAATCTTCCATGGCAACAGTATCCCAAGAAAAACGACTAACATAATTTCTTGAAATTTTAGCTAACCTTTCATATTCTTTTTTCGGCTTGTTAAGGATTCGTAATACCGCATCAGAAAACCTTTTGACATCGCCCACTGGAACCAGAAAAACACTCTCACAACGGCCGAAGACTTCTCTCAACGCGGGTATATCGTAACAAACCACGGGCAAACCACAAACCATGGCCTCGGCAACAGACAACCCCCAACCTTCAAACCTGCTGGGGAAAACGAAAACCCTGCTGGCTTTCATAAGACAATACAACCTCTCGTCATCAACACACCCGCAAACAATAACGTTGTTTTGCAATGCTGAGTTTTTGACAAAATCTTTAACTTTTTGAGTTTCTGGTCCACTGCCGATCATCAAAAGCCGTGCAGAATTGTTTTTTCGTAAAACCTCCAGCCACACTTGCAAAAGGTCGAAGATGCCTTTTTCTTTTGCGATTCGTCCAACAAAAACTGCGTCGAACTGCTTGTTTTCATACAAGTTGAGTTGGGTGGCTAATCGTGTGTCAACGGCGTTTCCGCTAACTGAGATTTTTTCTCTTTTAATGCCCAGTCTGATGAGTGTTTTTGCGGTGAAGTTTGAAACTGTGATGCAAGCGTCGGCTTTCTTTAACAGTGTGACTGTTGCAAAAAACGCGGATGACTTCATAAGAGAAGTGAACATTGAGTAACCTATTCCCCTGTACGTGTGGAAGGCGTTTCCAAAAGTGGGCTGCACGTTTTCCGAGGGCAAGTCGATATGATGCGTGATTACGCAGAGTGGTCGACGGGTTGCTATGTGCGCAAAGTAGGCGGGAATAAGGTTTGGCGCCGTGTTGTTTGGGGATAAAATGATTTGACATGCTTCTTTACGAACAAGCGCGACAGCGCGAAAACAGGCAAGCGACGCCCACAAAATCCAGTTTAAATAAATGGCAAGCCAACCTTTAGCATCGGGGGAAAAACGCGATAACTCATAAACCCTGCAAACACCACCACAATTTTTCTTCAATAGACTCGAATTGGGCTCTAAAACAACCATTTGCACGTTTTTTCTTGCAAAAAATTTTACTGTTTCGCAGAAACGTCTTTCTGCTCCGCCAACCGCAGTCACGGATGTGCTTGGATGAAAAAACACACTGAAAACTCGCATCCCTGTTTCTTTCTTCATGAATAATGCCACGCGATTATGAAGCAACTTCTTCGAGCGTGTTTTCTAATGTTTTCAAGTGTTTTTCAGGAGAAAAATTGTTTTTCACGAAATCATAAGCGAAATCACGCATGAATTCCCTATCTATGTCAAGCGTTTTCATAGTCTTTTCCGCAAAATCTTCTATACAATAGGGTTTTGCTCTAAACCCAGTTTTCCCAGGAATTACAGTTTCACACGGTCCTGCACCGTCATCCCACACAACGGCAGGCGTGCCGCACGCCATCGCTTCGATTGGACCTAACCCGAAATCCTCCCGAGGAACGGGGTACACGTAAACGTCTGCGGCATTGTATAAAGCTATTAACTCGTTCAACGGTTGGAACCCTAGAAATTTTATGTTCTGTTTCACGCCTAAAATTGTGGCTAATCGGATTAACTGTTGAGCATAGACGGCGTTTTCTCGGGAAATTTCACCAGTTACCACAAGAGTAGCTGAGGGGAAGTTTTTAGTGATGTAGGGCATCATTTCCACGAGCCATTCCCATCGTTTCACCGCAGCAAGCCTGCCTGTGGATAGGATAAGAGGCCAGCCGAATTTGGCTCGAATTTTTTTGACAATTTTAGAGGTTATGGGCTTGAAGATGCTTATGTCGACTGGAGGATAACAAACAATCGGCTTCACTCCGTAAATCGCTTTTATGCGGCGGGCAGTAAATTGACTGTTTACTAAAACCTTGTCGGAGTGAAAAACTCCCAAATAATCCAGTTTTTTCAATAATCTTCCACCGATTTTGCTAAGTAAAAAAATCAGGTCACGGGTGTCATCGAACCTCCAAAGGTTTCTATCTTCAGGTGCAAGATACAAAAAACGTGGAGGAGAATGGATGTAGCTCACGTATTTTAAGCGTTTCAGTTTTTTTAGGGTGTAGCCTATCCAAGGCGCTGGGCCGTAACCGTGGCAGAGTAAAACGTCGACATCTTTAAAGTTTTCAACCGTTAAAGGCGCAAGAGGAATCGACAAAAGAATACGCGTTGTCTTGTTTTGGGGTATGCACGATTGAAAAAAGCTCCGTACATAACAGTGAGGGTTGCTCGAGGGTTTAATGAATTTTTTGTCGACGTAGGCGAAATAAGATAACGTGTCATGTCCTCTATTGTGAAGAAGCTCCGTCTGTTTGAATATAACGTTCTCTGCTCCACCTTTCTCTTTTAAGTGGCTGTAAAGTATGGCAATTTTCAATTGCTCTGCTCCCCTTTAGTTTCTGGGATACGAACATGGACGTAATGGTGATGTCAACATTTTTTGTATGTTGTACTCGAGAGCGTTATCTCGAAGGAGCGTTATTAAACAGTTTTTAGTAGTTTAGACTCAAAATCGAACTTCGAACAATCCATGCATAATATTCTAATACCTCCACACCCATTTCACTACCGATTCAACATGAGCGACATTCCCATACCGGCCGAGCAACTATTTGATATTAATCAGTTCGAGAGGATTTCTAGCGTCGTAGAGTCAGAATTCCCCGTGGAGGAAAAGCTAGTGGAGCACGGGGTCCCAACTTTTTATGTAAAAGTTGGGGACAATTCCAAAGACGCGTTTTTACGGTTGATTAAAAAATTTGACGAAATGAAACTCCTACCTCTTCTTAGACGTATTAACGATAGACCCGTGCTGCGTGTTGTTCCGAAACCTGCAACAAAGCCCTACCGTCCTATAATCAATATCCTACTTCTTTTGGCTACGATCGTAGCCACGTTTTTTTCTGGCTATTTTCTTTCGTTAGGCCTGCCCGAGTTCATTCCCAACCCTTATGTAGGCGCTGCAGAGTTCACTGTGGCGATTTTGGCCATACTCGGCGCTCATGAGATGGGACATAAACTGGCGGCTAATAAGCACGGCGTGGAGGCGACGTATCCATACTTTATACCCGGCCTCCCGCCCATCGGCACGTTCGGCGCAGTTATCCAACAAAAATCGCTTTCACCTAACAAAGATGCACTTTTCGATTTGGGTGCTAGTGGACCAGTGATCGGGTTCCTAGTCACGGTGGTGGTAACCGCGGTTGGGGTGATGCTTTCGCCAGTAATTCCAGCATCCCAAGTGCCACCTAATACTTCCACCATTAATGTGCCCATACTTTTCGACCTTTTTATCGCCATGCTCAAGTGGCCAACAAACGGAAACAGCGTTTTGTTGTTGCATCCAGTCGCATTCGCTGGTTGGGTGGGCATGATCGTGACGATGCTTAACTTGTTGCCGACAGGTATGTTAGACGGGGGGCACACGGCAAGAAGTTTGCTCGGAGAACGCGCGTTGTATGTGCTTACGTTTTTGTCTTTAGCCGTGCTACTTGTTATGGGGTACTGGCTCATGTTTTTCTTCGTGCTCTTCTTGTCCTTCTATAAGCATCCCGGCCCATTGGATGATGTTTCGAAACTTTCAAGTGGCAGAAAGGTTTTCGTCTTTGTTCTAGTGGCTATATTCCTGCTCAGCGTGGTTCCTCTCGCGACGATTTTCTAGTTTTAGCAAAGTTTATGAAATGCCCCTTGTTTCGTATTCTGTTTCTGGAGTGTCGAGAAAACTGCAAAGTGTAGAGAATAACATTAGAGAGCTTGAGGGTTTAACTGATTTAGCCGACATTTTCGAGCTTGTCAAACGTGTGGTCAGACAGTATCTTAACCGTCACCGGGCGGGCTTGATGCTCGGCTTGGCGAATTTGGGAATGAAACGAGGCTACTTCATCGGTGCTTTCTATCCAGTGGGTTCGAACATTATTGTTGTGAATAAAGCACCTTTGAAGATGGCGTCTAAAACGACTGATAAGAAGATCTATAACGCCTATTGCTTTCTACTTTTGTTGCATGAATACTTGCATTCGTTGGGGTATCTGGACGAGAGACAAGTGCAAGACCTAACGGAAGAAGTTTGCCTATTAGCCTTCGGGAACGGTCACCCAGCCACCGTGATGGCGAGAAAGGGAATCGGCGCGTATTTTCCAAAGGTGGCCCATCTTCCTTTGGACAACGAGCCGCCGTCCGATTACCATGTAGAGCTTGTTCGGAACTTTGATAAATCCAGCTCGGCATACATACAGTAGCTAAAAGGGGCGGTACGGTTGGCGAAAGTGCTGATAGTTTACTATTCGAAGACGGGGAATACTGAGAAGATGGCGCAAGCTGTGGCTGAGGGTGTAAAGCTGGTTAAGGGTGTTGTGGTCGACGTTAAGAAGGTGGAACAGACAACGCTGGATGATTTACTAGGCGCTGACGGCATAATAATCGGTTCACCCACGTATTATGGGCAGATGGCGGGAAAAATTAAAACATTATTCGACGAGTCGGTCAAGATTCACGGGAAGCTTAGTGGGAAAGTGGGCGCTGCGTTTACGAGTTCCGGCGGAGCTGCATGTGGCGCAGAAACAACAATACTTTCCATCCTTGAAGCCATGCTTGTGCACGGGATGATCGTGCAAGGAAGAGCGCACGAGAAGCACTATGGTGCGGCTGCTGTTGGCAGACCACAAGAAGAGGACGTGAAAATTTGCAGGGATCTTGGCAAAAGAACTGCCGAACTGGTGTTGAAAATAAGAAAGTAAGAGAATTTTGCAGCCTATTTTGTTATGGCGACGTACATCTTAGTATTGTCTAGTGGGTATTCGTGCCATTCCGCGTTTACTTCGTCTCGTTTTTGGTGCATTTGAACTTTTTTCGCTCTTACGAGTTCAGCCATTTCCTTCAAGAAAGGCGTTAGCAGTTTCACGGTTTCCTTGTCGAGTTCGGCTAGATGCACGGTTTCGAGCACGTCAGTCGGTGAGAAGCCCAACTCCTTCCTAAGCGACTGCACGCGCCTTGCCAAGTCCCGCATTATGCCCTCGCCCACCAAAGCCTCATCCCTGTCAGTGGAGAGCCTAACATGTACGTCGCCGTCAGAAGCCACTTGCCAACCCTTCGCATCTTCTGCTGGAAGTTTATCCATGTATTCAACAACCTTCACGTTCGCGAGTTCAAGAAACAAATCTTCTAATTCTTTCAAGGCTTTCTGGGCTTTCTTTAGCGCCGCCACCTGAACCGTACGCAACGGCCACCTTCGTTTCAGCTTTGCCGATTGTCGAGCCGAGTAGGTCAAGGAAACAACATACTTTAAGGTTTCAAACTGTTGTTCAACGGCTTTGTCTTCTAAAGCCTCGTCTGGTGTGGGCCAACTTTCGAAATTTACTGATTCGGGCAAACTGGTCTCTAATTGGCGGTAGACTCTTTGATAAAGTGCTTCACAGAGAAATGGTGTTGCAGGGTTGAAAAGTAGAACTAACGTTTTCAGGACATGGTAAAGCGTCGAGTAGACGGCTAGCCTTCGGGTTAGTGTTTCGGGCTCGTCAGTCCACAAGTCCTTGCGAACCATGGGCACGTAATCGCGGCTTAACACGTCCACGACAAAATCTTCAAGCTCAGACAAAGCCAACTGAAACTCGCAACTGTCCAATCTCTCAGTAACCCGTTTCACGGTGCCTTGCAGTTTCGACAAGAGCCAACGGTCGACTGGCCTAAGTGCCTTGTTTTTTTCTGCCCATTCTAGGCCGTGTGTTTTTGGGTCGAAGTTGTCGTACTCGGCGTTCTGCATGAAAAATCTGTGTAAATGATACAACGTGCTTAAGACTTGGTAGGGACGCTTGCTCAGTTCTTGTAAGTCAAAGTTCATCGAGTCCACGGGTGAGCATTTCCAGAGCACGTAGAAACGGAAAACATCCGCTGAAGTCTTCTCCAACAGTGGGTTGGCTTCCAACATGTTTCTAAGGCTCTTGCTCATCTTTCGTCCTTTTGCGTCCAAAACGTGTCCTTGAAACAGGAACGCCTTGTACGGTGCTTCTGCCTTCTCAGTTAAGGTCACGTGCAACAGTAAAAGTGAGTTCGCCCAGCCACGGGTTTGGTCTATAGCCTCGGTTAAGAAGTCAACGGGCACATACTTTTGGAATTCCGCGTCCGTGTATCTTGCATATGGAGAAGCGCCGCTGTCGAACCAGCAGTCAAGGACGAAGGGCTCGCGTTTCATCAAGCCTCCGCACTTGTCGCATTTGAAAACAACTCTATCTATCCACGGCTTGTGTAGTTCGAAATCCTTCGGAAGCGGTTCCAAAGCCTTTTTAGCCATTTCTCTCTTGCTTGCAACTAGAGTCTTTGTTCCGCATTTTTCGCAAACCCAAACCGGCAACGGTGTGCCCCAGACTCGTTCTCGGCTTATGCACCATGGTTTGCCTTCTTTCAGAAAAGAGAGGAAACGGTTTTTTGGGCTTTCGTTGAAGTATTCCACCTTTTCCGCAGCGGAGACGACGCGCTTGTTTATCTTGTTGGTCCAAAGGTAGTATTCTCTTCTTGCAAGCCAAACCAACTTGTGATGCGACCGCCAACAAGTCGGATACTCGTGACGCACAGGCTTGACTGAAACCAGCAATCCACGCTTTCTAAGCTCTTCCACTACCGTGGCGTCGGCATCTCTCGCGAACAAACCTTCAAACGCGCCTGCTTCTTTGGTGAACTTGCATTCGTCGTCAAACGGCACATAAACTTCCATTTCTCGCTTCTGGGCAGATACAAAATCGTCCTCGCCGTTTCCAGGCGCCAAATGTACGACTCCAGTCGCTGTTAAAACGTCGACAAAATCCTCGCAGACAACCGTGTGCACGTGTGGGCGCTTGTCAAGTTCCTTCTGTTTAGGCACCAAATCCATCAAGGGATAAGTGTACTTTACAC
>JAWBOF010000071.1:0-6995 GCA_038826685.1 Bathyarchaeia archaeon | reverse complement strand
GTAATGCTTTAAGGTCTAATTTTGCGTATTCGGGGTAATACTTACTTTCGTAAAACCTGGCGAAACGGTTTAACATGCACTTGAGGGTTCTGGTTTCAGGCGAGGCATAATCAACAACGACAATTACACCGTTCGGTTTGGCAACTCTCGCCATCTCCTTTAACACTTTCTTCTTGGCGGCTAAAGGCACATCATGCAGCGCAAAGGATACGCATGCCACGTCAAAAAGGCTATTCGCAAATGGCATATCCCTGGCGTCTGCGATTGCCAGTTGAGCGTTTTCGTGTTTGTTGTTCTTTTTCGCCACCTTCAGCATGTCTCTCGACAGGTCTACTCCGACAACATCATACCCTTTTCTTGCAAACGCGAACGCCTGTTTTCCAGTTCCTGTTGCGACGTCTAGTACCTTGGCGGCGGTTTTGGCGTTGGCGAGTTCTACTGCAGTTTTTCTTGCGCTCGCTATTAGCAGGTTTGAGATGTCGTAGAATGGGGCTAATCTGGCGAACATCTCCCGTATGTATGGAATGTACTCGTTTTCCATGTTCTCTTCAAAAGATATCTGGGGGTTAATGGTTATAAGGTATGACGTTTCATCAAGCCTTGGTGAGCAGAGCTTGCGTGTTGCAGCTTTGGTAAGTGGCGGAAAGGATTCTGCGTTAGCGCTTTACCGGGCTATGCGTGGCGGTTATGATGTGAAGTTTTTGGTCGCTATGGTTCCAAGACGCGAAGATAGTTGGATGTTCCATTATCCCAACATTCACATGGTGGACTTGTTTGCAGAGGCAGCAGGTTTTCCTTTGGTGAAGTCTGAGACAAGCGGGCTTGGGGAAGTTGAGTTGGAAGACCTGAAGCGTCTTCTGGGAAAACTTGACATAGAAGGCGTAATTACCGGCGCGGTTTCTTCAGAATACCAAAAGACGCGAATAGAAAAAGTCTGCAAGGAATTGCACTTGGCATCTATCAGTCCGCTTTGGCACGAAAATCCGCTTGAACTGTTGCGGGAAATCATTAACGAAAAATTCGATGCCCTGATTGTGGGCGTGTATGCCTATGGGTTTGATTCGTCATGGTTGGGGAGGCGGTTCAACCAAGAAACCGTCGATGCTCTCCTTCAGTTAAACAAGAAGTACGGGATTTCCTTAGTAGGCGAGGGTGGAGAGTACGAGTCACTGGTTCTGGACGCGCCTTTTTTTAAGAAGAGGATAAAACTGTTAACCACTGAGCGAATCTGGAAAGGGCAAAGTGGATATTTGCTTGTAAGGAAGGCTGAATTGGCAAGCAAGTAACCATCAACCTTACGAAGTTACCGAGTTTTTCTACGAAAAAGATTTATTAGCCAATGAACGGTTGAATAGTGCAATTTGCGGGCGGAAGACAATCCGCAGGGATGTGACCAGATGATGGTTGAACCGCAAACAAGTGGAGAACTATCGAAATGAGCATGTACAAACATCTTTCAGAAGCATGGCAAAAGCCTGAATCCTCGTTTGTGAAGGGGTTGATGCAGCAACGCCTTATCGAGTGGCGTAAACAGCCGACGATTATGAGGATAGACAAGCCTACGCGTATAGACCGTGCACGTAAACTTGGATACAAGGCCAAGCAGGGTTTTGTTGTCGCTAGGGTGCGTGTGCGCAGAGGCGGAATGAGAAAGGTTAGACCGAGAGCGGGAAGACGACAGAAACGGATGGGCGTCAAAAAATTCAAAGTAGCCAAGAGCCTACAACTTATCGCCGAGGAAAGAGCCGCACGGAAGTTTCCAAACTTGGAAGTGCTGAATTCCTATTGGGTTTGGCAAGACGGACGGCACAAGTGGTACGAGGTTATTATGGTTGACCCAGCAAAACCTGTCATCAAAGCAGACGACGCTATCAACTGGATATGTGAAAACCCTAACAAACGTCGAGTCTTCCGAGGCTTAACCAGCGCTGGCAAGAAGATGCGGGCATTAAGACATAGAGGGCGCGGAGCAGAAAAAGTCAGGCCGAGCCGTAAGGCGGTTTGGAGAAGAAAAGAGCGTAGAAAACAATAAACCCTTTGTTTCACGTTTTTGTTCTTAACGCGACTTACGTGAGAAAGTAGATTTATTAATTGTTGGGAGTATTCCTTAGAAATGTTGTGGTGAATGCGGATGAAAGTTTACGCTGTCGTGTTTAAGAAAAATGGCAAGCCGAGGAAAGGGCGAGGCTTTAGCCGGGAAGAGTTAAGGAAAGTCGCGTTGGATTATGCGAAGGCTTTGCGGTTGAGAATTCCGGTGGATTTGCGTAGAAAAACAGTACATGAAGAAAACGTTGAAAGGCTAAAAGAATACTTGAAGACCGTTGAGAAACCTAAAAGAACCACTGAATAATCCATGGTTGTGACGTGTTTGGGGCAAAATCTGATATCTTACATCGACATCCGCGTGTTCAGCCACGCAACAGAAGACGAAAACAAAGTGATGGAAGCGGTGAAAAAGATACTACCTTCCGAGTTTGCTGAAGAAATAGCCTTCGAAAAACACAACACACGTGGACACCATGGAAACCCTATAACTTTTTTTGAAACCCGCATAAAAGACAAGAAAATTCTCGAAAGGATTATTGAAAAGTTTTCTTCCAACCTAAACACGTTGGATAAAGAAAATTTGCGGAGAAGCATAGCTACGTATACTGAAAAGGGAAGCTTGTACGTTCGATTCGACAAGCAAGCAGCTTTCAACAACGAGTTCAAACTCGCTCAAGCCGACCCGATACACGTGCGCATACGTTTCAAAAAACAAGATATAACCGAAGCATGTCGAGAACTTGGGATAATTGCATGAAAAAATTCTACGACCTTCACTTGCGTGTACCGCTGGAAGATTTTGACCTAACTGAAAGGATGATCAATAAAGCTTCGAAAATGGGCTACTCGGGGGTGGGGATACCTTTGCCTGCGCATACTTCTAACGAAACGGTTTCTAAACTGCAACGACTTTGCGACTTAGTTGGCATTGATTTTGTGACTCGTGCCGACTTTGTCCCAAAAAGCGCAAGTGATCTGCTTTCGTTGCTTAGACGTTTTCGCCGAAAGTTTGAGTTAATATCTGTTTTGTGTTTGTCTAAGACAGTTGCGAGACAAGCAGCAAAAGACAGACGTGTGGACCTCATATCTTTTCCTTCTACTGATGTTAAAAAACGATTTTTCGACACCGCCGAAGCAGAACTTGCAGCAAACGCGTTAGCTTCATTCGAAGTGGACTTGTTATCTATCATTTTTGCGTCGAGTTTTGAGCGAATCCGTTTATTGTCCAGCTTGCGGAGGGAAGTGGCGTTGGCTGATAAGTTTTCTGTGCCAGTTGTTTTGTCCAGTGGCGCTTCGGAAGAGTTTTCTATGAGGGCGCCTCGAGATTTTGCTGCACTCGGCTTTCTTTTTGATATACCTTTACCTCGGGCGTTAGATGCTCTTTCAACGAACCCCTCAAACATAATAAAGCGGAACAGAGCAAAACTAAACCCGAAATTTGTAGCGCCGGGAATACGCGTAATACAGAGGAGGAAAGATTGCGAAGAATGACACGGCAACGCTATCTAGCCATAAAAATCGAAAGTATGCAGCCGATTGGTGAGAAAGAATTCAAACAAACCCTCTGGAACACAATTTCGCGACTCTTCGGCGAGTACGGCGCCAGCAAAACGGGACTTGTCGTGGTCGAGTATGATGCAGATAAAAACTCCGCTACGTTAAGATGCGCAAACGCAGCAACAGAAATCGTACGGGCATCCTTGGCATTTATGACAGAAATTGACGCCAAACCAGTAGCAGTGAATGTGATAAGGGTTTCAGGGACATTAAAATCGTTACATAAAAATCTATTTCACACAAACAAACAAAGTTGAAAAACCATTACCTCACACTAATAAACTCTCCAGAAGCTGGTGGAACCTTCCATCCAGACATGCCTACTCTTTCCCGAGGCAAAACGTTGGACACACAAATTAACAACGAGAAACTATTCAAATCAAAAATAGTAAACCTAATTCTAAACAACCAATCAGAAAAAGCCTTAGAACTACTGTGCCTACACTACCATGTCTCCACCGTAAAACTTAAAGTCGGCATGCCAAAACGCGACACAAAACATCAAGCCTGCTACGTTGCCAAAAACAAAACCATCCACATCGCCCACCACGACGTCCTCACCGACCCCTACATAATCCTTCATGAATTCTACCATCACCTCAGAACAACCAACGCCAAACACCGAGGCACCGAGAAAAACGCAAACGAATTCGCAAAAGAATACTTAATCGCCTACCAAAACCATTCAACCACCACGACTTTCAGTTCTTAGCGTTACTTATATAACACAGCGAAAACTTTCCTAACTAGGCGACAACAGATGACCATAAGCGCCCAACCAATCAACGGCAACCACTGGAAACACCTCTACATACTATACAAACTCGCAGAAATGGGCGCCCACCAAAGAACCATAAAAACCAGCACAGAATACCTCGCCCAGAAAATAAACGCCAGCCAACAAACCGCCAGCCGCTACCTCATACAACTCGAACGCAAAGGATGGATAAAACGCGTCATCACGCCCGAAGGATGCCTAATCAAAATCTCAGAAACCGGCATCACTCAACTCGGCGCATTGTACGCAAACTTAAAAATGATAATGGAAGCCAAATACCCAGCGTCTGTCACGCTTGAAGGCACGGTGTTCACGGGCATCGGCGAAGGCGCATACTACGTCACTAAAGACAAATGCCGCAAACAATTCATCGAAAAACTCGGTTATGACCCTTACCCGGGCACACTTAACATCAAACTTACCAGTGACTACGACATAAAAGCCCGACATGAACTCGAAGCCTACCCCGCCATCGAAATCCAAGGGTTCCAAAACGAGAACCGCACTTATGGGCCAGTGAAATGTTACCCTGTTATTATAAATAATAAGGCTAAAGGTGCCATTTTATTCGCTATGCGTACTCATTACGACGATTCTGTCGTAGAAATCATCGCCCCAAACTTTCTAAGACAGCAACTTAAACTGAAAGACGGCTACAAAGTCAAAATAGAAGCGTTCACGTTACCCTAAACCTCATACCTGACCTTGAAGAATTTTCTTGTCCCGGCAAACGCGTAACCCAGCCCTAACCCTGCTACTAATCCGCCAAGGTGCGCAAGAAAATTAGTGCCAGGCGACAAACTGCTCAGAATAAAAAACATGAACGCGTACATTAACGAAATAATAATCGGCTGTCTAACTGTCCTTCGCAAAAAAATAATGTTTGCGCCAAAAACCCCAAAAATTGCCCCAGAAGCCCCGGCGGACAAGAATTCTGGTCCTGCAACCAAGCTCAACAAGTTACCAGCCAACCCTGAGGCAAAATAAATCGAATAATATTCAACCGTGGAAAACAGTTCTTCTGCCCTCAAGCCGAAGATGAAAAGGAAAAGCATGTTACTGGCGAGATGCACGATGTTGACATGAACGAACATTGCCGTCAGAAGTTGCCAGTAAAAACCGTCGAATACGAGCGCGTTGTATTGCCCGTAAAATGCGAGTACTCTGATGTCTGTGGTTACAAAATTGCCACTAAGCACAGATGTGTACAAGTACATTGCAACGTTCGTAATTATGAGAATTATTGTGGGTGCGGCTTTAAACGTGCATTCCTCCGAACCTTTGTAAAGTTTGCATCTTCACGGATTCTTTGGAGAGGGCTTTTATGAAGTTTTTTAATTCGTTCAGCGTCGGGTGTGCCGCTTTCGGGCTTGAAATATAATACGCTGCCACCGCATTTGCAAGGGTCAATCGTGTCTTGTTGGGCAAACTCTGCGCGTCGCCGTATATGTTCCCTGCGTTCCAAGCGTCGCCTGCGCCGGTTGCTCGGAGAACCCGCACCGTGAATGAGGGTGCTATCTGAGGCTTTTTGTTTCTGTTGAACGTGGCGGAGTAGGCAGTGGTGTGGAGGTCTACGCGTGAGGTGAGGTGCTGAGCGAGGAGGGCGGCGCATTCTAGGGCGAGGTTCTCGAGTTTTCTGTGCTGTTTTCTTAGGTTTTCTACTCGTTTAGGGTTGATGTACGCCGCGTATTGAATTGCTTCGTTTTCGTTAAGGCTAAGAATGTCGACGTAGTCTTTATGGAGGATTCTTTTGATGAGCGTTGGGACTCTGCTTTTGTTCGGCGTCGGGTCTGCGGTGTCGTAGTAGGTTTTGCCTTTTCCATGGGATTTTACGTAGCGGAAAACAGTTTCCGCCAACTCGGTGCCGTACTCTCGTGTGCCCGCCCAATTAAAAACGCACACGTAATCAGCCGTGGCTAAAAGTTGATAATCTTTTTCTGTGAGGTTTTCTGGTCCAAACTTCGCCAACGAACCCAAATCACGTAGCATCAGGTTAACCTTGCCGCCTTTTTGGTGAAACTCTAAAGCGGTTGTAATGGAGATTTTTCCGTTTGTCTTAACGTGGGTTAGGTCTACGCCGTAAGGTTCGAGAAAACGTTTCAGTAGAGAAAATCCGAAATTGTCAGTTTCGATGATCGGGGTTACCGAGGCTCCTAATCGTACGAGGGCGATAGCCGTGTTTGCGGCGTTTCCGCCTCTAAAGTCGACTTGTTTGACGTTGTCGATGCTTCCGCCTTTGCGACGTACAACTCTATGAGCCTCGTTTGCAAATTGGCTGAAATCCTTCTCGTAAAGGACAAAGCGGTCGAAGAAAAAATCGGGCGTAACGACAACCGTGAACCCTTTTGTTTTGTGTTTTTCCAGCCGATTTAGAAGAGGAGAAACCAGTTTACGCGGTGTTTGGGGCCTTTGCATGTTCTAGAGGTTTTGTGTTTTCAGCCTTAATTCTTTTTAGGCTCTTTTGAAATACCCTTTATCTGCATTTGGTGAAATGCAATGCCCGACAGACGTTTGACTGAAATCAAGGCGAGAAAGGAAAAGTGGGAAAAAGAAACCTTAACGACGAGTCTTGCCAACCTTCCTGAAAACAAAAAAGAATTCCAAACCCCCTCAA
>JAWBOF010000070.1:0-7026 GCA_038826685.1 Bathyarchaeia archaeon | reverse complement strand
TCTGCCTTGCCCAAGCCGCCCATGCAAATTTCCGTAATTATCTTGCCAACCAAGAAGCCTCCAGTTGCTTGTAATCCAGCGTCGATTAGAGTAGCGCCTGATTTCATTTTTGAAACAGTTACGCCGTATTCTTCTGCTTTTTTGCAGAGTTCGTCGACAAATTTGTAGGCGTTATGATTTACGCTGAGCATGTGTGGTAATAGACGGCGAATAAATATAAAATGAACGGAATCACGTGACCTTCTCGGTAACGTTAGAGGTATTTTTCGTAGAAATTTAAATGTTGATTTTTTGCTTTTGCGACATAAAGTTTTCCGTTGCCTTTCTCTACAAGGTCGCCAGTGAATAAGTAGAATGGTCCTGATACTTCTTCGCCGTCTATTTTGACCTTTTTCTTAACATCGTCAATAGTGAATGATGGAAGCACTGAGCCAGCGTTACCGAGTATTACGATTTTCCCGTCAATCATACTTGCCCCCGCACGGCCTTCTGTGTCCCCTTGAACAAAAATCGTTCCGTTGCGCATGTGGATTCCCACGAATTGCCCTGCGTTGCCGTAGATTTTTATCAACCCTTTACGCATGAAGCAGCCGACTTCGTTTCCAGCGTTTCCATGAATAATTATTGTTCCCCCCTTCATTCCTTTCGTACTGCCTCGGTAAGCGGCGCCCACGTAATCGCCCACGTTGCCTTTGACGGTTATTGTTCCTCCCATCATCATAGCGCCCAGCCACGACCCCGCATCGCCTGTCACGGTTATTGTTCCTCCCTTCATTTTCTCGCCCAAGTGCATGCCAACGTTGCCCTCGATGGTCATTTCGCCGTCCGTCATTGTTTCACCAATTCTTTTGACTTTGCGCACATCGCCTATGATTTTGATGCTGGTTTCTTTTGGGGATTCGCCGCTTTCGCCTGTTATTTCGAAAAGTTCGCCTAGTGTGCATTTTTTGTTTCCTTCCATGGCTTCCAGCATTTTGATTTCGTCGATTGTTTTGGATGCGAAAGTGTCTGGTCTTATGTCTTTAGCGTTTACTGGAACCTTGAACAAGTACTTGGGACGCATAAAAACCGTCATCTTTTACACCCCCGCACGTACGCGGATTGGCGCTGAAACCGCAAGGTTATGTTCGGGTACAAGATAGTTATCGTATTGCACGGTGTAGTATTCTTCGAATTTCTCTTTCAAAATTCGGGTCTCAATTAAGGCTTTCTCTGCTTCGACGTTCACCCAAAAGGTTCTGCCGCTTGTACTTTTGACGACTTCGCCGTCTTTTACGACAATCTCCCCCTCTTTTATAGTGTAAGCCGCATGTTTGAAGGCTCTTCGAATCAGACGCGGGTTGACATTGAAATCGGTTTTTTCAGGGTTTAAATCGTAAATGGCAATGTCGGCATCTGCGCCTACACCCAAATGCCCCTTATCTTTCAAGCCCAACGCTTTTGCTTGCCCAGCCCGTGTGGCGATCGCGATTTCGTACGGCGTGTATTCTCTGTCGATGGTGGGAAGAAGGCTTTTGCTTCGGGCTTTCTTGTTAATTTTCTTCATCACCTTCTCTCTAGCCTTGCGGCTCATCAACCACGAAATAATTTTTGGGTAAGCAATAAATGGTCCTGCGTTGGGGTGATCGGTTGTAAGAAGAATTTTCCATGGGTCTTTGATAAGTAGAGCAAGTTCCAAGCCTATGGACCATTGAGTAGCATGGACATGGCTTGAGCGTTTGTAATGGAAGGGTACGATGCCGCTGCTGGTTTCGGTTTCTACGTCGCCGTTTATCCACTTGTTTCCGCTCAACTGGTAGAGAATGAATTGAAATGGACCGTCAGCCGTCATTGTGGTTGTGTCTGAAAACACGACCTGCCCCATGTCAAGCGTAACATGACTATGTGCATTGATGTAGTTCGCGATTTTATCAGCTGCGGATTCGAAAGTCCTCCAGTCGTTGCCCGCAAAAGCGCTGAATTGGCAATGGGTTATGTGGATAAGGGGGTGGTTGTTGTGATTTAAGCCTTCGACACACTGCATCGTCTTTAGCGTGTTCTCGTAGTTACCTGGTTTGCCGAGATTGTTTGTGTGCACGTGAATCGTGTGTGGCAAATGTAAGAGTTGGTTTACTTTGCACAAGCCTCTAACGATTTCTCGAGGTGTAATGTTAAAATTCGGAACCGTGTCGTCGATGTTACGGACGTTTCTGCCAAACCCCCACGCTTCAAGCCCGCCCGGGTTTACAAGTTTAATTGCGTAGCCTTTTGTGGCGTTTAATTCCCACGCAACATAAGCAGCACATTCGTCTATTCTGCCATCGCTTAGGGTTTCCAGCACTATCCAAGAATCACCCAAAAGCGGATACGTCGCCTTGTCAATAATGGGAGTGTCGTTCAATTCCTCGTGCGTATGTCTTGCCTTAAGAGGCGGCATAGCGGGATCCATCACCGTCGTCCAACCCATCCTCGCATACCGATAGCCTGTAGTGAACGTGGACGGAATCGAATAGCCAACGCCTGAACGTGTTTTGCTGGTCCTGGGCTCCACGTCCTTGTAGTGATCCTCGGGTCGCAGTAATCTACCCAAGTTAACTTTCGCACCAGCAATGTGGGAATGGATGTCCACGCCGCCGGGCATTACCATCATCCCTGAAGCGTTGATTTTCTTTATTCGTTTGCCTTCGACTTTTTCGACTATTTTTCCGTCTTTTACGGCGATGTCCATTTTTTCGCCATTAATCCTGTTAAGCGGGTCGTAGACAAACCCGTTTCTAATCAAAAGCTTAGTCATGCGTTGGTTCTCCTTTGGCTTTTTTTAGTTTACGAACTTCTCGAAGAATCCGTCGCAGAATCTCTTCGTCAGAAAGCAAGCCTCTGGGCGGTTTGACTATTCGTTTCAGGGGTAATGGCACGCCGTCCATGCGGTAAGCGATTCCTTCGGCTTCGATTCCAACAAAGGCGCTTGGTAACACTACATCAGCCATAAGCGCCGTCGCACTTTTTTCCGGGTCAACAACAATAAGCGGGTTCTTTACGAGGTTTTGTGCAGCGGGTCTGGGGAAGTTTGCTACGGGGTCGGAGGCTATTACAAGCGCGGCATCTGATTCGTCTCGGGACAAAATGTCCACTGCAGAAGTTTCGCCCGGGTTGTACGCAGGGAAGCCTTGAGAAAAATCAACCGAGAAAGGATAGCCTGTTTGCCAGATAGAAACCATGTTGGCGCCGGTGACGTTAAAGTGACCACGCATGGGCATGATGACGAATTTTGTAGTAAAATTCAAGTCTCGCGTGAGGGCCAAGGCGGCGTCGATATTTCGTAGTTTGCCAGAACTCATCGTTAAACCAACACCGAAAAAAAGAACTCCGAACTTACAGCCGATCATTACGTCCACGATTTTTTCCAGTACGCTAACGGGAACGCCCGCAACTTCGTCAACCTCTAATTCTTCGTTCTTGACGAGCATGCGCATGGCTTGAAGAAGTTCGTAATCCTTGTTGGGCTCTACTTGAACAAAGTAGTCAGCGAATTCTGCCGAACGAGTTCTCCGCGCGTCGATCACGATAAATTTTCTTTCTTTTTCTGCTTCTAAACTTGGGGGAAATTGATTCCCCGTGATCGGTGGAACTGAAAATTCCTCCATTAACGCAAGTTGTGATGCGCGTGCAAGTTTTTTCTTGCCTATTACGCCCCGGAGCCGTGAGACATAGCGTCTCCATTCGCTTGGTTGGAACCTTCCTTCGGTAAAGGCAGTGTATCGTTCAAGGTGCCGAGGGTGGGCGCTGTAAGGGTCACTTCCCCAGTAGATGATGAGGTCGGCGCGGTGACGGATTTGACCGAGCGTGCAAGTGGAAATGCCCACATCTTGTATGCTAAGTATGGATGGGCCGTGGCACACAGAAGAAGTGTTGTCAATGACGCCGCCGATTTCTTCGGCCAATTCAATGCCTGCGCTGATAGCTTCGCAGCAGGTGGAACTCCAGCCGTAGAGGAGCGGGTAAGATGCTTCGGCCAGTATTTGGGCGCTTTTCTTTATCGCCTCGGTCCAAGAAGTTTCAACTAGAGTGCCATTTCTTCTTATTAGGGGTTTCAAGTTTCTGTGGTGCGGGTCGGAATAGTTTAAGAATTTTGCCTCGCCCATTGCA
Organism: Bathyarchaeia archaeon; assembly: GCA_038826685.1. Lineage (GTDB taxonomy): Archaea > Thermoproteota > Bathyarchaeia > Bathyarchaeales > SOJC01 > JABFQO01. Next base: position 2,901 of record JAWBOF010000070.1, on the reverse strand, counting down.
CATGCATTTTTTACGTCTACAACCTTGTTCTTTTTCACTGTTAATTCTATGTCGTCGCAGAAGGTTCCGCAAATCGGGCAGGTAACGTTTTTCACGATTGTCATTTTCATTCTTTCCCGTAAGTTTGTTTCAGTAATTCATGCAACGGCAGTACATGGTCTGTTGATGTTGCGGGTTCGATTTCTGCTTTTATGCCTTTGAAGGAGGGCATCCCGGTGCTGTGTGTTGTGGGGTTGGCTACGACGTTTACCCATGGACCGTAGGGCATGTAAATAATTCCGGAGTGTGGTCCACGTATTGATTCTTTGGCTTTGACGATGACGGAGCCGAATTCTGTGGAAACTTTGATGTTTGCGCCGTCTTTTATTCCTAACGCGTTCAGATCGTTGCTGTCGACTTCGCAGATCGCGACGCTTTCATAGTATTCTTGTGAGGTTTTTCCGTGTTCTTTCCCTGTGCCTTGGTTAATTGTTCTGCCGCTTAGGAGTGTAACTTTCATTTTTTGCATGCGTTTTCCTCGGGTAACGTTTTGGTTGGGGAAGATTATTTTAGCGTTTGCAATCCTATTAAGGTATTGAAGTGTTGACGTTTTTGCTTGTTTGTTTTGGATGTATCGAATTTTGATATATGTCGAAAAGTGGAATGTAGCTTTATTTATTTATCTTCTATAATTGTTTTCTAGAAGAAAGTTCCTTGGTTTGGGGAAAGAAGGAGTGCGTGGGTTTGGGTAAACGGTTTGCGGTGTGGGTTTTGGGTTTTTTGACGTTTTTAGCCGTGCTTCATGTTTTAGAGGCTTTTTTTGCTTTTACCCAGAATGCGCCTATTCGATTGCTTTGGTTGTACCCGTTTAGTGGTTGGTTTGGCACGGTTGATGTGGCCTTGTATTTTTGGGGTAGTTTGGGGGCGGTTTGTGTCCTTTGGGGTTTGACGTGTTTGGTTGCATTGCGAAGTCCGTTGGACATGTTACTTTGCAAGGTTCTCAAGGATGCGCAGCTGGAAAATGAGGAGGAAGTTAGCATTTTGAGTGCAAAGGGGAATTTTTTGGAGATGATGAACGACAGTTTGATTAACAACACGGTTGAGTTAGGCAATGTTAAGGATTTGTTGTTCAACGTGCGGGCTGAAGTGTTAAACTTGAGGGGTTTGCATGATGTGGTAGGCGGCTTAAAGTCGGATGTGGTTCATTTGAAAACGTCGCTTAAGAAATTGGAAGCTAACTTGACAAAAAACATTATTTGCCCTGCATGTGGGAAAGATGTGCAACATGATTTTCGCATATGTCCCTTCTGTGGCGAGGACTTGTTGAAAGAGAAAATTGCATTGGCTGAGCATGCTGCGCTTAGGTTGCATAAATGAAAAAAGTTTAGTTCCTTTTCTTTTTGAACGTTTGCAGTGTGCCGCGTTTCTAAGCCTTTTTTCCTTATATGATCCTATCCGGCTTCAAACACGCCTCAAATATGACGAGAGAATTGTGGTTCGACTTGTTTTGTATATCGCGGTGTGTGTTGTGTTGATGACGGTTTAGTGTTTTCTTTTACCTTCGTTGTCCAGAGAGTTTTTTTCTGTTTGGGGCGAGTTTGGCTTTGATTTTTAGGGTACATGTAGGCTTGGGTTTCTTGGATGGCGTAAACAAGTTTTATGTGTATGGTAGTTTTTGGTTTGAAAGTAATTAAAAGGAATGGATGCAGCAGTACTATTCTTGGATAAATTTCAGGTTTTCACAGCCAATGCCTTCAGAAGTGTTCATGGTTCAAATTTATGGTGAGCAAAGCTATGAGAGAGACCCCAACAATGAAGGTGGATGGCTAAAAGGGAAGACCTTGACTATCCGTTTTGTTTTTCTCCTACCGGCAACTTCTGAGCTAGATGAAGTGAAAGATTACTATACTGGAATGATAGATATTGGCAAAAGAATCATAAGACACATCGAAGAAGACAAGGCTCAAGTTCTCTGATAGAAGACAACCATCGAAGACCCCTTTTTCGAAAACTTCCATGCATTCGCTCTGTTTCTGAAAGAATTATGTTTTCTTTCTTGTTAGCATGTTGTCTAGGATTGGTTTTAGTTTGGCGTTTTCTGCTTTGACTTTATCTTGTCCGAGTTCTTTCAGTTTTGCGTCCATTTCTCGTATGACTTCGGCGAATTTTACTCCCTCAGCCGCGCTGACGTATTCTACTCGGAACCTTTCTGGGCTTAAGCCTAGTTTCTGCAGCATCGGCGCCAACGCATCCATACGGGCTTTCATCTTCCAGTTTCCGCTGATGTAGTGACAGTCGTACGGCAAGTGACAGGCACCAACCAAAACCATACCCGCGCCTAATCGGAACGCCTCCAACACAAAGTCCCTGTCCACCCGTCCACTGCACATCACACGAATCGCCCGTATACTCGGCGGATACTCAAACCGGCTCGTCCCAGCCAAATCCGCACCCGCGTAACTGCACCAGTTGCACAAGAAACCCAGAATCTTCTCCTCAGGTTTGTCTTCCAAAGCCGCCCGAATCTGAGCCATAATCTGCGCGTCGGTAAAGTGCATTTGCTGAATCGCATCCGCCGGGCACTCGGCAACGCACGTGCCACAACCATGACACATAGCCGTAATCACCTCAGCAGGTTGCTTCTCCAAAGCCCGAATAGAACCGTATGGACACCTTTCCGCGCAGATGCCACACTTCGTCGTCACGTTACGACATTTCTTCGGATCCACAACCGCCACGATCGGGTCAATCTTCCACGTCTTCTTAGACAAAATCGTAGCCGCCCGTGCAGCCGCACCGCTACCCTGCGAAACGCTGTAGGGAATGTCCTTCGGCGCCTGACAAGCTCCAGCCACAAACACACCGTCCACGGGCGTGTCAATTGGCTTCAGCTTCGGGTGACTCTCCATAAAGAAGCCGTCT
>JAWBOF010000069.1:0-7030 GCA_038826685.1 Bathyarchaeia archaeon | reverse complement strand
AACCTTCCCACTTCCGATAAATTCAACTGGTGCAGTTAGGTATTTAAATTTTATTCCTTCAGTGCAATGCGTCGACGCTATCGACACAGAGTTTGCCTGTAAAGCCGCCACAAGCGTGTTTAAAGATGCTGCCTCTCTGGTCTATTATCCAGAGAATAAGGACGCTTATGCGATGGTAATAGGCACGGATAACTCTCAAGCAGCGCCTCGCGGCGAACCTGGCGGCGAGCTTGATTTCTTTGTTGGTTATGGCGCCTGTTGTTTCTTGTTTGGTATGCATGACGTAATCGCGGAGATTGAAGGCTGGTATTCCTGCACGTCTGACACGCCTGACTTTTGGCGGAGAGATCGGGAACCCTACCCAAGTCACGGCGGCCGCTTCACGGGCGATCCTGCATACTTCAAGCACGTCGCAAAAGCGGCGACAAAACTCATGGAAAAAATGAGACTGAAGCCAAGCGACATAAACTATTTCGTTTCCCATCAACCCAACATCAATTTTCCAACAAAAGTAGCCAAACAACTGGGATTCAAGGAAGACCAGTATCTTCCGGGCTTGCAGGTAGCAAAATTCGGCAACACATATTCTGGCGCTTCACCATTTGGGCTGGCGGCAACCTTAGACATAGCCAAGCCGCACGAGAGAATAGTCGTGGCTAGTTACGGTTCAGGCGCTGGCAGCGACGCCTACTCGTTCATCGCAACCAACCAATTACCCGAGAAAAGGGAGAGACAAAAGTTTACGATTCGTTATCAAGCAGAGAACCCGTTTCTCGAATACGTCGATTACAATACCTACAGAAAACTGAAAATGGGACTATAATAATACTCAATTCGCAACACACTTGAACGATGCTTGATCAACCAGTCTACCGTGCGTAAAATTTTGTTTTTGTCTATGGCTTAATTGCGTTTGTGCACGTGGGCAAGGGTTTTGCAATCACCTTTAATTGCCCGTTTCTTCCTAGTTTCAACTGTTTTTCGCCACGAAACCTTACCACGCTAGCGTCTTTGAGTTCGATAACCGAACCAGCCGAAACTTCGTCGATTTTCTCGTTCCATAAACACAGTTTAATCGTTCCTGTTTCGTCGGCAATCAACGCAACAGCCACGCGGGCATATCCGCCGAATCGAGTAAAGACGAAAGTAGGTTTTGAAACGTTAAGAACCCGCGCTGTAACATTAACCTTCTTCATACCACACCGCAAATCCCCTACATGCAGGGGACCCTCTTGGGTGGCACGTTTTACAAAATGCCTAAATAAACGACCCTCAGTTGGCGCCCTAATCTGGTCAGGTTGATCCAGATAATATTTAGAAACAGGAAACTGCGCAACCACCTGATAACCAGTGGTTATAAGAAAGACGTCGTACTCGGCGGTTCTACGTCGGCACCGTATCGAAAGTTTTCCACAAGAAACTTCGGAATTCTGCCGTGCCAAAACCAGTCCCTTCAGTAGACCGTCAAAACTTACTTCATATTTCGCTGAAAGAAAGAAGAGATATTCACCCGTTGATATCCCGTTTTGTTTCATACAACCAATCTCTAAATTGTTTCTACTACTCAGCAACTGAGCTCTGTTCTTAAAGCAACAAATCGATTTCTCTTGCAAACATCGCCGTTCTTTTCCGATTTCTCGATCACGTACTGCACCCAGTTTTCAAGCTCGATGGAATAGTAATCGATTAAACCAGTCAGCCGCATGTTTGGCATACGCGACGCATATTGTTTTGAACCTTGTCGCGATGGTTTCTTGTTTGTTTTCACACTCACGTCTAATCACCTTCACTTTAAATTTTTAAGTATCCCTTGCTTCTCAGCCATTCTGTTTGATTTTTCCTGTACCGCCAGTAAATGTCGCCTCGCGTGTCGGATTGGAAATCCCACGGAGAAACCAGAACGATGTCTCCCAAACGAATCCAGACCCTTCTCTTCAACTTTCCTCTAACACGACACAAACGGTCATGACCATCTTGGCATTTGACCATAATTCGATCAAACCCTAGAAGTTTGGTGGCAACACCTAATACATCATTTGCAACCGGAAGTTTCACGTCGCTTAAATCGTCTTCATTCAACACTTTTCTTTTGCCCAATCTTTTCACTTCCTTTCAAAATAGACATCGCCACAACAGAGTCCTTGCAGAAACACAGTAGTAATATAAACCAACCTAGGCGCCACCACGTTTTTTAGTATCCACGAATGTTTTTCTTCTGGTCTTCTTTCTAAGCGCACAATGAACCCGCGTAAACGACTTGCATTTCCTACAGTTAGTTACCATACCAACTCTCAAACTACACAACAATGATTCCTTCCTTAATATTGTTCGAAAAGATTCAATTATTCCAAAGGCAAAGCCTAAAGGATAAAAGAAAACCTTTCATACATACATGCACTCGCGCCCTTATAAAGGCATAGGTCACTAAACATCTAAAACCAACACCAGTCGCCTCAAACCATCTACAAAAGTGAACAAGTCAACCCGTGGTTCTCTGCTCATATTTGCGGCATATTTGGAGCCTAATTGGATCATATATGGAAGAGGGTCTAGAACAGCGACGAGGAGCGCACACAGCACACACGCTCGCGCCCAGAAAACCAAAAAACACCTACTATGCTGCAGCTTTTCTCGACCCTAAAAGCAAAATAACCCCCAACAACGCCAAGATAACACCAAACACTTGCAAACCATCAAGACGCTCACCCAAAACAAGAGCCGAAAAAACCGCAGCCGACAAGGGCTCAATCGCCGAAAGAATGCTACCCTTTGCCTTCACATACTTCAACGCCGTAGAATACAACAAATAAGCCAAAATACTAGGAAACCAAGAAATCACAAAAACAAGCACCCACAACTCCAAAGGAAACCCAACCATCTCCGGAAAAGAAACAAACAAAACCGGCAACATAACCAACGCGCCCACACCCTCACCATAAAAAACCAAAGCCCAACCAGAATACTTCCGCCGAAGCCGCCTAACAAGCATAAAATAAAGAACAAAAAGCAAACTCGCAACCAACCCTAAAACAATCCCCAGAAAATTCGCCCTCAAAGCAGCCACGTCATAAACCCTCACAACAAACGCCACCCCAACAAACGTCAACCCCATTGCTACAAACTCCCAAAAAACCAACCTTTCACCAAAAAACACCGCAGCCAAAAGCACCACAAAAACAGGATACGTATAAAAAAGAATCGCCGCCACCGTAGGCGTAGTAAAATCTATCGTATAAAAATACGTCAACCGCTGCAAAGTAACCGCAAACACGCCTAAAACCAAAAACCACCCAACATCCGCCCGCCGAACATCAAAAGAACTCTTATAAAACACTGAAAGAATGACAAACAAAGTTCCAAACCCAATAACCAACCGCAAAGCAATCAAAGTCACAGGCAAAATCCCAAACTCATAAGCCAACTTCGCAAAAATCCCCATACTGCCCCACAAAACCGACGCGGCAACAATCAAAACGTACCCGCGCATCTCATCAGCAGAACCTACACCCAAATCGTCCACAACCCACACGTCTACTCAACAAACCAGTAACCTAAACCACCAAACACAAATACGTTTCCCAAACAAACAATCAAACCAAACACAACAACCTACGAATCCGCCCCCTTCAACCTCTCAACAAGCTCCAAAACACGCTTCTTAATCTCCAAAAACACCTTCTCCTCAAACCCTGCAGAAGTAAAATAAGGATCCTCTATATCCCAAACCTCAATCCTCTCGGCGCATTCCGGGCACCTACTCATAACCGCATATTTATGCCCCACCTCCATCACCACAATAAGATCATAATCAGCAAGCGGCTTCTCCCAAATTCCCTCAGAACGCTGTTTAAGCCCATCCGCAGCATTTTCCCGCAACAAGAACCGCCTAGCGCTCTCGGCAACCAGTGTAACAGGCAAGGTTCCAGCCGAATCAGCCTCAACCCAAGGCGCATACTTCTTCAGCAAAGCCTCCGCAACAGGGCTCCGATAAGCATTACCAGAACAGACAAACAAAACCTTCAAAAAACCCACCAACCAACCCAACCAAAAATAACAAAACAAATATTTCAACATACCGCACAAAAGGGTTTATAAAAAACCACCACAAGAACAAGCAAAAACAAAGAGTGAAACACCATGAACGTCCAAGATTTATTCGATTACCTAGACCAAGAAACCATACTGGGCATCAAACTGTCCACCATCATCTCAATCATAATCATAGTAATCATCGCCGTGCTCTTAGAAAGAATCATAACAAGATACCTGCGAAGATTCGCCAAACGAACACACTTAGCACCAAACGTAACAAACGGCCTAATCTTAACATTCCGACTCCTCATTTTAATCGGCGCCATAGCCTCCTTAATTCGCGTAGGCGGATTCCCCGCAGAATGGTTTGTAGCCTTTTCTGCCCTCGGAGGTGCAGCGGTAGGTTTTGCATCCAGCACAACCATAGGAAACTTCATCGCAGGACTTTTTTTGTTCACGTCGCGACCGTTTAAAGTGGGCGATTATGTTCGCATAGGCACCGTGGAAGGAATCGTACAAGAAATAACCATTAATTATACCAAGATTTTGACGCCTGGAAACAACGTCGTTTCAATCAGCAACCTCCAAATCCTCGATAGAGACCTAACAAATTATTTCTACGAAACTGAGAAACATTTCAGCCTTTATTGTTACACCTTCGAAATCGGTTTTAATCATGACGTTTCTGCAGTGACCCTTGCGGAAATTTTCAAGGAAGTTTTCAGCAAATATAAGCATGTTCTTCCCCGAGAACCCAGTTACATGCTGGTTAGATCGGGCGCTTTTGAAAGAGTTTACATGGTTTACTTGTACGTGGAGCATCCAGAAGACGTTTTTGTTTACAGACCTCAAATCGCAGAAGAAGTGTTCAAACGTTGGGACATGGCGAGGGGCAAAAGCACTGTCTAACCATAAAGTTTAAGGGTTGTTTGTGTGATTTTCAGTAAACAACAACGCAACTCATGAGGGTAAATTTTGCCCAAAAAAGAAACCACCATTGAAGAGAAAAAAGCCGAGGTTCTCATGCATCTGAGAGGCTACAAAAAAATCGACCAAAAACGTCTCCCCGACGGCATAACCACTTACACGGCAAAAACAAAAACTGGCGACATCATCATCTACTGCATACCGGGGCAAGGCACGATTGGCGTACAGTATATTAATAAACTCAAAAAAATCATGAAAGACGAAAACCTCGAACGCGGCATAATCATCACCAGCGGACGTTACACACAAGCCGCCAAGTCAGCGGCCAGAAAAAGAGGCATCGAACTTATTCCAAGAATGTTCCCGGCGTTCAACCTTTTCGAGCATGTTATGGTGCCAAAACATGAAATAATCTCAGACGAAGAACGCCAAATGATTCTGCAGAAATACAAGGTTCAGCCGTATCAACTGCCATACATTCACGTTTCAGATCCAGCGGTGAAAGCCGTCGGCGCAAAACCGGGCGACATCGTGAAAATCACTCGTAACAGCCAGACTGCTGGAAAATATTTTGCTTACAGGTACGTAGTTGAAGGCTAAACTGGCAGAACCGAAACCTATATTTCTCTCCGTTTTTAGCATACACGCCAGCCGAATAATATGTAATTGTAGAAAGGCGAAAAATAGTGACTATAAAAGCCGTAGTCTTCGATTTGGATGGAACGCTAGTAAAATTCAACTTAGACTTCAAAGCCCTACGAGCCGACGCCATAAACTATCTAACAAGAGCAGGCTTTCCCGCTTCCGTATTCTCCCTCAATGAAACCATATTTGAAACCTTAAAAAAAGCAGAAATCTACGTAAACAACAGCGGCAAGACGAAGCTTGACATCAAGAAAATTAAGCAAGAAGTGTTCAAGATAGCCGAACGATATGAAATTCAAGCCGCAAAGCATACGGACACGTTGCCGGGCGTAAACAGCGCGTTAAAACTGCTTAAAAAAATGCAATTAAAACTTGGATTATTCACGATCAACAGCAGCATCGCGGCGGGTTATTTGCTGGAGAAACTTAAGCTTAAACAGTTTTTCGACGCTGTCGTTACACGGGATTCTGTTGAGATGGTTAAACCAAACCCGCAACATTTGACAGTTGTTTTGCGTGAGTTAGGCGTTAAGCCGAAAGAAGCCATAATAGTAGGCGACAGTGTTCTGGACATGAAAAGCGCCACTGAACTAAAAACCATCGGAGTCGGCATACCCACAGGTATTTCCACACAGCAAGCACTGATTCAAGCAGGCGCGACGTACATAATTACCTCACTAACCGATCTGCCCACACTGGTGCATCAACTGAACCAAGCACAAGCGAAAACTCGTCGTTAAGGGTATTGAGAAACTTGATGCTTCATCTGCTTCACAATGGATTTTTCAGTCTCGACAAAGGTTTTCTCGTCTACGCTAAATATCACGGCCATGTCTACAACGCCGCTTTGAAACCTCTGCTGATTGTTGACGAAAAAGAAAAAATTCTCATCGACACGGGAATAGGCAAGTTGCCGGAACCATACAAACGATTCTATGCCATAACGCAGAGTTCCGAATATACGTTACAGTCGCAGTTGCTGAAGTGTGGGTTTAAGCCTGACGACATCACAACGGTCATTAACACTCACTTGCACTTTGACCATTGCGGAAACAACAAACTCTTCAAACACGCCAACTTCTACGTGCAAACAGACGAACTGCGTTATGCCTATTCACCCGACCGTTTCCAGAAAAACTCTTACATAAAACAGTTCTTCGATTGTGGTTGCGATTTTGTGGAAGTGAAAGGCGATTACAGGCTTTCGGAAAACGTAACGCTCATTTCAACCGTCGGTCATTCGCCGGGGCACCAATCAGTCGTGGTTCGGCAGAAAGAAACCAGTTATGTTTACTGTGGAGACGCGGCGCCTTTAAAGGAGAATTTGGAGGCGCAAAACATTCCTGGAGTGCTATACCGTGCTGACGATGCTTTACGTTCTCTCGAGAAGTTGAAAAGTTTTAAGAACGCTCACTTCATTTTTTCC
>JAWBOF010000068.1:0-7119 GCA_038826685.1 Bathyarchaeia archaeon | reverse complement strand
GACGTCGATGTGTCCGCATAAGATTATTTTAGGCGCTCCTCTCCCAACTGTCGCTAAGATGTTGACATGGCCTTTCGCTGGCTCGTATTTTTTGTAGGAAACCCCGTGCTCGTCGAGAAAGGTTTCGACAACTTTGGCAACTTTTGATACGTCGCCTGGAGGGTTTTCTCCACCCGCTTGAATTAATTTGGAGCAAAAATCAACCACGTTTTTCTCTTGTTCTTTTAAAAATTCGTCAGCCTTTCGGGTAGTCGTCTTCAAGGTTCAATCCTCAAGTCGAGGATATTTTTTAGTTTTATATGTTTTTAAGGTTATTCGACGTTTGAAACAGTGAAACCGCCAGCACAAGCAAATCCTTAATAAACAAGATTGTCTCCATTCTGTAAAGCTTGCAAGAAAACTACCCTATGGAGAGTAGTCTAACGCATGGCAAAATTCAAAATAATCATATCTGATCCAGAAACTGGGAAATCACAAGCAGTAGAGCTTGAGGGCTCTCGCGCGGTTCCGTTGATCGGAAGAAAACTCGGCGAAACAATAGACGGCGCCATCGTAGGCTTGAGTGGCCGAAAGATTCAGATCACCGGCGGATGCGATAGGGATGGGTTTCCGATGCGTTTTGATGTTCACGGCGGAGTCAGAGCCAACATTATCCTCAGCGAAGGTGTAGGATTTCATCCAAAACGTGAAGGCGAAAGAAGAAGAAAAAATGTGAGAGGCAGCGTTATCACCGAAGAAATAGCGCAAATTAACATGAAACTTGTCGAGAAACCAGAAAAAGAAAAATCAGAAAAAATTGAAAAAACAGAAAAAGCCATATCTGAAGAGAAGACTGTTGAAGAACATCCAGAAACAGAATCTGCGCAACCCCTGCAACAGTAGCCTTTGAAGAAAACCACGAAAAACATCTCACGCCAACAGCCTCTTTTGCAAAGGGCCTTTTTCCTTCATCACATAACTCTTTTATCTTTCACATGTCAAGTAAGTGAGGAGAATCATGTCTGAACTTCAAAGCAAACAAAGCCTTCCAGCACAACCAGAGGTTAATATAGGCACAATTGGGCACGTTGACCATGGAAAAACCTCGCTGGTCAAAGCCCTAACTGGTGTCTGGGCGTCACGCCACAGCGAAGAACTCCGCCGAGGTATCACAATCCGATTGGGCTATGCGGACGCTCCGATTTATAAATGTCCCAACTGCAACGCTCCAGAATGCTACACCACGAAACCCGTTTGTCCTAACTGCAAAACCAAATGCGAGTTTTTACGCGCCGTAAGTTTTGTCGACGCGCCAGGCCACGAGGCACTGATGGCCACCATGCTTTCGGGAGCGGCGATTATGGATGGTGCGTTGCTTGTTATCGCGGCTGACGAACCGTGCCCACAGCCACAGACAAGAGAGCATCTTGCTGCGGCGGAAATCGTCGGTTTAAAGAATTTGGTTATCGTGCAGAACAAGATTGATTTGGTCGACGAGAAAAGGGCCTTGGAGAATTATCAAGAAATCATTAATTTCGTGCGTGGCGGCGTTGCAGAAGGCGCACCGATAGTTCCGGTTTCTTCACAAAGGGACATCAACATAGACGCGTTGATCCAAACTATGGAAGAATATATACCTACACCCAAACGCGATCCTAACTTGCCGCCTATAATGCATGTCATCCGCTCCTTTGACATAAATAAACCCGGCACCCCCGCGGAAGACTTGGCCGGCGGAGTATTGGGCGGTAGTATCTCGCAAGGAAAATTTAGTGTAGGTGAAGAAATAGAAATAAGGCCGGGAATTAGAGTTGAAAAGGGCGGAGGGGTTACTTATGAGCCTCTTTTTACTGAAATCGTTAGTTTGCAAGCGGGTGGGAAAAAAGTAAAAACTGCGCAGTGTGGTGGCTTAGTAGGCGTCGGCACGTTACTCGACCCAGCGTTGACGAAAGCGGATGGTTTAACAGGGAACCTCGTGGGCAAACCTAACCAGTTACCTCAAACGTTGTCGGAGTTCACCTTGGAAATGTTCCTCTTCAAGCAAGTCGTAGGAACAAAAGAACTCGCTGAGGTAGGGAAAATACAGGTTCGTGAACTTTTCTTGTTGGATGTTGGGGCAACGATCACTTCAGGGACAGTTGTTTCTGTAAAGGGCGACACGGTTACGTTTCGGCTGGGGCGACCTGTTTGTGCAAAAGAAGGTTCAAGAGTGGCTGTGAACAGAAAAATTGGAGGCAGATGGCGACTAATCGGGTATGGAATACTCGTTTAAGCAAACGTTTTGGAAATAAAATTGGGCAAAAAAATCATTATAGATACAAATTTTCTTTTTGTGCCGTCGATGTTTCGATTAGACATTTTTGAAGAAATGAGCAACCTTTTCGACCAACGCGTAGAACCAATCATCCTTTCGCCTACCTATAACGAATTAAAAAAACTCGTCGAATCGGAGTCGCCTAAGATGCGCAAAAATGCGCTGCTTGGGCTTGAACTTGCCAAAAGATGCAAGATAATTGAGGTTGATCGAAAGGAAACGGAATCGAATGACGACTTGATATTCAGGATGGCTATTGAATGGAAATGTCCCGTAGCGACTAATGATAGAGAGTTGAGGGTGAGATTAAGAAAAGCGGGTGTTGCGGTGGTTTTTTTGAGGCAAAAATCTCGTTTGGCAGTAGAAGGAGGTATTTAGGGAATTGTTTAAATCCTATCTCAAACTTTATGTGAGAGAAAAGCCTCGTTGTGAAGGAGGCAAGACGGCTATATGTTTAAACTCGTAACTTTGGAAGATACAATTCGCATTCCGCCCGAAAAGTTCGGTAACCCCCCGAGCATCGTGGGCTATGAACAGCTTAAAATGAAATACGAAGGCATGGTTGATGAGGAATTGGGTTATGTTGTGGCGGTTACGAAGATTCAGGTTAACCCTGTGGGAAAAATCATTCCAGGCGACGGTGCCACTTACCATAAAGTCAAATTTTCGCTTTTGACTTTTCTTCCGAAAGTCCAAGAGATCGTCGAGGGCGAAGTAGTTGAAATTGCAGATTTTGGAGCGTTCGTGAGAATCGGTCCGTTAGACGCGTTACTTCACGTGTCACAGCTTATGGATGATTTCATATCTTACGACGAAAAACAAGGTGTGCTTCTTGGGAAAGAAACAAGACGCAAACTAGCCACTGGGGACCATGTGCGTGTAAGAATAACAGCGGTTTCGCTTGGGCGTGGAGGCAGTTCAGGCAAAATCGGTGTCACTGCAAGACAACCTTTCCTTGGGAAACTCGAGTGGATTAACGAGGACGTAAAACGAATAACTGGGAAAGCAGAAGAGAAAGCGAAAAAGCCAGAAAAACCCGAGAAGCCCGAGAAAAAAGCAAAATAGGATGTGTTAAGGGTTGCCTGAAAAAGCGTGTCGAGAGTGTCGTTTGTTGTCGGCGGGTTCTGTTTGTCCACGATGCAAAACCGCTTCGCTGAGTGACGATTTTTCTGGCTTGGTCATAATCTTTGACCCCGAAACTTCGGCAATAGCGAAAGCAATGAAGGTAAAAGAAAAAGGACGTTATGCTCTGCGTGTTAGGTGATTCAGATTCGTTTTCTCACCGAATCTCAACGAATTCAACTAAAAACGCCACTGGGCAGACTGCTTAAGGGCTCGTTTAGTCAGACGATGCGGGAATTTGAAACTGTTGTAGAGACCAAAAAGCCCACCATGATTATCTCAGTGGGCGATGCGGTTTCTGAGACACTGCTTAAGCATAATATTTTTCCTAAGGTCCTAATCGTTGATTCGGTTGTGATGAGGAAACCTATTGAACCCCTTAAAACAGAGAGTTACAAAACCGTTTGCATCCAGAACAAAGCGGGAACAATCTCAGACGAGGCTTGGCTTGCCATTGAATCTGCTATAAAAAAGTCGTCCAAAGTAAAAGTCGTCGTGGAAGGGGAGGAAGATTTGCTTGCGTTGGTGGCGATTTTAAGCGCTCCCGAAAAATCTCTTGTGGTGTACGGTCAACCACGTGAGGGTATGGTGGTTGTGGAAGTAACCGCTGAAAAGAAAGACGAGATCAGAGCAATCGTCGAAGCCATGGAACAGCGCACGGTCTCGAAAAGCTAAAGTAAGAGATGTGCGTCAGTGTGAACACCAATTGGACGGAACCATAATGAAGGTCAAAATCATCTCTCAGCGGCATAACCCCCTGCTGAAAAGAAGAGAAATTGTCTTTGAGGCAGAACACGGAACACATGAGGGTACTTTAACCCGCGCTGAGTTGCGGAAAAATTTGGCTGAAATCCTAAAAACAAACGTTGATTTAGTTTTTATTCAACGCGCAGTAACAAAAACAGGCACCCTCGTCACCGCGGGAGAAGCAAACGTTTACGACACCGTTGCACAAGCAAAACTTGTCGAATCAAAACACATCTTCGAAAGAAACATCCCGCCCGCCAAACCAAAAGAAGGAGAAGCCGCCGTAGCAAAACCCGCCGAGGTAGCACCGCAAAAAGAAGAGAAGAGTAAACCGAAAGAAGAGGAGAAGAAAGTCGAACAAAAGCCTAAGGAGGCATGAATAAATGTCAAAGAAAGAAAAAGCAGAGAAACCAGCAAAAACTGAAGAAAAACCAACAAAAGAAACTAAGCCAAAAGAAGAAAAACCTCTTGAGGCGCCAGAAGCACCCCCGACGGAAGCAGAAGCCCCTGCAGCCAAAAAACCTGCAAAAGGAAAAATTAAAAGAAAGAAGAGAATCGGGAAGAAAATTTACACGCTTTACAAAATTGAAGGCGAAGCCATAACACGTGTAAGACCTTTCTGCGAACGTTGCGGACCGGGCTATTTCATGGCAGATCACGGCAACCGGTTTGCTTGTGGGCACTGTGGCTTTACGAGGTATAAAGTGGCTGAAACCGCTGAGTAGGTAAGCACGTTTTTATCTTACATATCTCTTAAGTAAGTGTGGCGGCAAGTAATGTTGCAAGTTAACGTTTTCCTTGAAAACATCTCAGCCGAGCGGTTTTGGGATATTGAAAAGCCCCTTCCGCAACTTCAGATTTCCACGAACCTTAACCTTGTTGGGATAAACAAGAGGCAGGACGAACAATTGGAAGTGCCATTCGTGTTTTCAATCAATTATAACCCAGCGATCGCACAGATAAATGTAAAAGGTAAAGCGTTTGTTCGCGGCTCCAGAGAAGAATTGACTGACATCTATGACTCATACACACAGAAGAAGCCTCCACCACCCATGATCGTTCAAGCGGTTTCAAACGTGGCATTTTTGGAATCCGTCTTAATCTCCCGCATCTTGAATGTTCCTCCGCCTATTCCTTTGCCTCAAGTTACGCCTCCGACTGGCACTGGTGAAAAGAGAAAGGGCGAGCCTTCTTACCGTACATAAAAACAGAAGGCTAAAAACAGGTCACTTTAACGGCACATACATTGATGAGCGAGAAGCACCGATGCCGGGCGTGCCGTGTCGCACGGGTTTGTTCGTGATAGCGAACTCGCCCAAATAATGCCCCACCATTTCTGGAGTTATCTCAACGGGTGAGAACCCGCTTCCGTTGTGAACGTGAACAGTGACGCCCACCATTTCTGGAAGAATCACCATGTCTCTGGCGTGAGTTTTCACGGCGACAGTTTGTCCTTGGCGCATCGCTTCTTTGGCTTTCCTGATGTTTTCGATGAGTTTTCTTTGGTCGGCATTAAGTCCACGCTGAAGACTACGACGTTGCCGAGAAGGAAGCAAGCGGATAAACTCGTCCATCGACATTGCCTCAAGCTGATCGAACGGCAAGCCCCTGTAAAGGAATTCTTTCGGCATAGTTTTTCCCTACTTCATCTTGAATGCTTATTTTTCGGGTTCTCTTAAACTTTTACTTTCTTTCTTCCGCGTCCGGCGCTTCTTGCTGCGATTAGGCCGACTTTTTGCCCGGGCGATGCGTGGCGTGAAACCGTGGTGACTCTACGTCCTCCGCGTTTGCTGCTTCCGTAAGGATGCACTGCGGCAACCATCGCGACGCCGCGGGTTCTCGGATAGACTCGTCCTTTGGCTTGCATTAGGTGATATCTTTTGCCTGCTTTTAGGAAGGGCTTGTCGACTCTACCTGCGCCCGCTATTACGCCTACCGTGGCCCTGCAGTTTGCGTTGATGTAGTGGGTTTTTCCCGAGGGTAGTTTGATTATCGTTCCTTCGGGCGTGTGAGTGACTATTGTGGCATACGTTCCAGATGATCTTGCAAGTTTTCCGCCGTCGTTAGGCGCCATTTCGATGTTGCATACTAATGTGCCTTCCGGGATTCTGCCTATGGGAAGTACGTTTCCAATGTCTACCGGCGCGTTGCCACCGATTTGTATTCGCTGTCCCTGATAGACGCCTTCGGGTGCCACCGTGTACCATGTTTCGCCGTTCTCCATTTTCACGACTGCGAAAGGTGCTCCTCTGCCCGCCTCATGAGTAAGTTCCACTATCGCCCCTTGAACGGCACCTTCGAGTTCCTGTTTGTTCATGTGTGGATACCTGACTGGAGCAATTCGTTTGTGTGTGGACGCGCGGAAAGTCGGAGTACCGCGACCGCGTCTTTGGACTCTAATTTTTTTCCCCAATAATCACAGCCTCCTATAGTATGCCGAGCTTTATGGCCACGTCCGAGGCTTTGTAGTCTGGATGCAAACGTACGAAAGCCTTCTTCACTCCTTTGTGAGTTAGTACAACGTTGACCTTTTCGACTCTAACTTCGTACAGTTGTTCCACAGCGTTCTTCACGTCAGCCTTCGTTGCCTTCAAATTCACCGCAAAAACAAGCTTATTCTCAGTCTCGAGAACACGGCTAGCAATCTCAGTCATAAGAGGATAAAGAATAACTTCATAGGGATCCATCACGGTTTGCCTCCGTAGCGTGCATCAAGTTTTTCAAAAGCAGAATTTGCCCATATCGTTAGTCTTCCCGGATGGGTTCCCGGTGCGAGTAATTCCACGTTTAGTTCGTCAAGGGTTGCGACGTCGACGCCTGGGAGGTTTTGAGCGGCTTCGGCGATTCCGTCGTTTTTGTCTATCACGATTAGCGGTCCGACGGCTTGTTTAATTCTTCTACCTCGTTTCTTGCCCTTGCCTGCGCGTACTTTTCTGCTGTCTTTTGAACGGTAAATG